>JAEVZM010000160.1 GCA_023392225.1 Pseudomonadota bacterium | reverse complement strand
GTTGTTGTAGGAGAGCTCCTTGCCCTACATCTGGCGCGCGGTCGCGTCCCCGGGCCGGCGCTCGCCGGGGAGGTAGAGCGCGGCGGCCTGGTGCGGGTTCTCGCCGTAGCGGAGCGTCGCGCCGAGCTTGCCGGCGAAGCTCCGCCACGCCGGGGCGGGCTCCTCGAGGGCGCGGGCGAACCAGCCCGAGACCGCGGCGTCGTAGGCGGCGGTGCGGGCGAAGGCCTTGGCGGCGAGGCGCTGGCGAAGCGCATAGGTCGTCGCGCCGTCCGTCTCGTCGAGCGCCTTGAGGATCGCGCCGTAGTCCTCGGGCTCGACCGCCACCGCGACATAGGCGTGGTTCTTGGCCCCGGCGCGGATCATCGCCGGCCCGCCGATGTCGACGTTCTCGACCGCCGTCGCATAGTCGGCACCCGCCGCCACCGTCGCCTCGAATGGGTAGAGGTTGACCACGAGGAGGTCGATGCCGGGGATGCCATGCTCTTCCATCGCCGCGGCATGTTCCGCGTGGTCGCGCACGCCGAGCAGCCCGCCATGGACGCCCGGGTGCAGCGTCTTCACCCGCCCGTCCATGATCTCGGGGAAGCCGGTCACCTCCGACACGTCGGTCACCGGGATGCCGGCCGCGGCGAGTGCCGCGCGGGTGCCGCCGGTCGAGACGAGAGCGACGCCGCGGTCGGCGAGGGCACGGGCGAAATCGACCAGGCCGGTCTTGTCGGAGACCGAGAGCAGCGCGCGCCGGAGCGGCACGCGGTCGGGCGGGGTGAAGGCGATCGGGGCAACCATGGCGAATCCGGACGAGTTGGGAGGGGAGGCTATGGCGGCGACATACGACAAAAGCGCCGCCGGGACCAATGGCCGGGGCGCGTCCCGGTGGAAATCGCCGCCGGCGCCTAGCCGGTCCCGAGGCCGTGCGGATCGGCGTCGAGCGGCCAGATCGGCCGCTTGAGCTTGTGGTAGGCCACCTTCCGCGGGTCGCCGGGATAGGGCCCGCCGGCGTCGACATAGATGATGCGGCTGGCGATCTTCGAGAACGCGCCGAAGAAATGGTTGGCCGACTTCAGCACCAGGATCTTCTTCGCCAGCGGGTCGATGCCGAGGTTGGAGAAGAGGTCGGGCTCGAACGACTGCGCGCGGTTCGAGTTGAGGATCACCTCGATGCCGGCGAAGGCGACCGCGACGCTGTCGCCGAGCGGCACAACGCTGTCACGGAAGTGCTGGACCGCGTCGGGTACCACCGCCGTCACCACCGCATTCACGTCGACCGGCTGGCCATGGCGCGGCGCGAGCTTGGCGCCGATGCGGAGCGGCATCTCGGCGCCGACGCCGGCGGCCATGCAGAGTTTCACCGCGAGCGGATCCCAGATCGTGCCGAAGGCCGCGTCGCGGACGCCGCGCTCGATGAAGCGGCGGAGCACGAACGTCGAATCGCCCGCCGTGCCGCCGCCCGGGTTGTCCCACACGTCGGTCAGCACCACCGGCCCGCGCGGCTCGGCGAGCGCCGCGTCGATCGCGTCGTCGATCGAGAGGTACTGGTGCCCGGTGGTGCCGCGCAGCGCGAACAGCTCCATGCCGAGCGCGCGGGCGATGCGCTCGCCGGCCTCGGGCCGGTCGTCGGTGATCACCACGAGCTTGGCGCCGGCGTCGGGCACGTCGGCGGCCGAGAAGCCGTGCACCACCGAGATCGACAGCACGCCGTCGCGGCCCTCGAGCGCCTTGATGCGGTCGACATAGCCGCGCATCGGCTGCTTGCTGGTCGGCAGCATCTCGAGCATGCGGCAGTCGAACACCGCGACATGGGGACGGATCTCGCCGCGCGCGGTGCGGAGCGCGAGGTCGACCACCTCCTCCGCGCGGTCGGCGAAGTCGGTATGCGGCACCTCCTTGAAGGTGACGAGGATGTCGAGCGCGTCGCGCCGGGCCTCCGTCAGATGCGAGTGCGGGTCGAACTCGGCGGCGATCACCGCCTCGGGGCCGACGATCTCGCGGATCCGGGCAAGGAAGTCGCCCTCGCAGTCGTCGTAGCCGTGGGCGACCATCGCCCCGTGCAGCCCGAGGATGACGACGTCAAGCGGCATCGCGGCGCGGACTTGTCCGAGGATCTCGTCGCGGAGCGTCTCGTAGGCGGCGCGGGCGACGAGACCGGCCGGCTCGGCCCAGGTCGCCGTCCCTTCGATCAGGGTGAAGCCGTCCTCGCGCGCCCGCCGCCGCGCCACCACCATCGGCGCGCTGCAGAGGGTCGGCGTCTCCGGATGCTGCCCGGGCGGTGCGTAGAAGGTCCCGTGGAAGCGCGCGAGGTCGGGCGGCAGCGGCGAGAAGGTGTTGGTCTCGGTGGCGAGCGAGGCGGCGAAGACGCGCAAGGGGCGGCTCCCGGCTCAGAAGAACGTGCTGATGGCGTCGACCACGGTGTAGTCGTCGTCGATCACGAACAGCACCTTCCACTTGTCGAAGGTGGTGCAGGGATGGGAGATGCCGAAGGCGACGATGTCGCCGACGGCGAGGTCGCTGTCCGCCGGGCAGGCGAGGTGGGTGTGCTGGTCGTTGAGACCGGTGACCTTGTGCCCCGGCGCGATCGGCTGCGGCGCGGCATCGCGCCCGGGACGGAACACCATCAGCGGCACGGGCAGGCCGGAATCGGTGCCGGCGTCGCGCCGGCCCATGGCGAGGATCGCCTTCCCCGGCTCCGGCCGCGACTGGACGTGGGTGAAGACCAGGATTGCCGGTGCATAGTCCGTCGTGTCGATGCTCGGGTCGCGGGCGCTGAGCGCCTTGAGCGCATCGGCGACCATGCCGGAATCGTCGGTCAGGTAGCAGCCGCTCCGGATGACGATCTTCGCCCGCCCGGCGAGGCCGCTGCCGCGCGACAGCCGGTCGGCGACCCGGTCGAAATAGACCGAGCCGCCGGCGGTGAGCAGGATCGGTCCCTCGGTGAAAAGGCCTTCGGCATGGACCGCCTCGGCCGCGGCGACGAGGAAGTCTAGGAAGCGGTCGACCGCCGGGACGTCGGCGAGCACGCCCTCGAAGCCCTCGATGCCGCGGAGCGGCAGGCCGCCCTTGGCGGCCGCACGGGCCACCGCCATCACGTCGTCCATGGTCCGGCAGCCGGCCCGGCCGCCCATCGCGCCGACCTCGATCAGCGCGTTGATGCGCTCGAGCGCGCCGCTTCGCCGTCCCCCAGCGGCAAGCCGCTCGGCCCCTGCCACCGAATCGACCAGGCAATAGAGCTCGAGCTCCGGGGTCGCCTTGAGCAGCGCGAAGGCGGCATCGATCTCGGCATCGCCGACCAGCTCGTTGGCGATGATCACCCGGTCGAAGGCGAAGCGCCGGCAGATCTCGAGATGCTGCACGGTGGAGATGGTGATGCCCCAGGCGCCGTCGTCATGCTGGAGGGCGTAGAGCTGCGGCGCCATGGTGGTCTTGCCGTGCGGGGCGATGGCGAGGTCGCGGTCGGTGAGGAAGGCGCGCATGGCGGCGCTGTTGCGGCGGAGCGCGGTCTGCCGCAGCACCGCCGCCGGCATCGTCAGGTCACCGCGGAGGAGGTTCCAGCCACGCTTGCCGATCTCGCTCAGCGCCAGCGTGCCGACCTGCGGGGGAATGCCCTTCGTGCCGGGCTCGACGGGCATCGTCGCGAGCGTCGCGAAGGCCTCGCGACGGACAGCCAGGCGCGTGTCGGTGGTCATTCTCGGTGCCTCTCCGATGCTGGATATTCCCGGCGCTGCGGTCCGCGTGCGGGAATCTTGTGTTTCGCCGAAGCGGACAATAGCGTCCCTCCTTCGGCGTGTCGCGAGCGCTTCGGTCGCGGCCGGAGAATCAGGGTTTCCGCTGAGAATGTTGTCCCGCAACCGACGATCGCCCCGACCGGGACCAGATGGCGCGACCGGCTCGCGGGAGGGGGCGCGATGAGGGTGCTGCTCGCCGGCCTGTTCCACGAGACCCACTGCTTCGTCCCCGACACGACGGGTCTCGCCGACTTCAAGGTCGAGCGCGATGACGCGCTCTTCGCCCGGCGCGGCGACGGCTCGCAGGTCGATGGTTTCCTCGAGGTCGCGGACCGCGAGGGCTGGACCGTGGTGCCGACCTGCTCCTACACGGCGACGCCGTCGGGCCGGGTCGAGGACGCGGTCATCGATGCGTTCTTCGCCGACCTGATGCCCCGCGCCGAGCGGGCCGCGCGGGAGGGCGTCGACGCGGTGTACCTGTCGCTCCACGGCGCGATGGTCAGCCAGTCGCTCGACGACGTCGAGGGCGAATTGCTGCGTCGGCTCCGGGCGGTGCCGGGGCTCGGCGAGGTGCCGCTGTTCGGCGTCTTCGATCTCCACGCCAACCAGAGCGCCGCGATGACCACGCTCGCCGATGGCTTGGTCTGCTACCGCGAGAATCCGCATATCGATGCGCGCGACGCCGGCGTCCGCGCCGCCGAGTTGCTCGCCCGCTGCCTCGCCTCCGGCACGCGGCCGCGCATGATGCGCCGGAGCGTGCCGATCGTCTGGCCGCCGACCGGGACCGGGACCGCGGACCTGCCGATGCGCGAGCTCGAGGCGCTCGCCCGCGAGATCGAGGCGGCCGATCCCGCGATCTGGGCGGTCAACGTCGTCGCCGGCGTCTCCTTCGCCGCTGTCGCGGGTGCCGGGGGGGGGGTG
>JAEVZM010000142.1 GCA_023392225.1 Pseudomonadota bacterium | reverse complement strand
GCCGTGGCCGCCGAGGATGCGGGCCGGCTCACGAAGATCCCCGGCATCGGCAAGAAGACGGCGGAGCGGCTCGTGCTCGAGCTGCGCGACAAGCTGACGAAGGGCCTGGCGAGCGCGCGCGCGGAGGGCGGCGGCGCCGCGGGCGGGAAGGGGAAGGGCAGCGCGTCGAGGGTCCGCAAGAACACGCTCGACGAGATGACCGTGCGCCGTACCGAGGTGCCGCTGGCGCAGCGCCCGCACAAGCCCTCGCTCGACTATATGGGGCCGGGCACCGACACCGAGGTGCCGCTGCCGCCGTCCCGGCCGCACAAGCCCGCGCTCGACGAGATGAACGGGCCTGAGGAGATCCCGGCCGGGTCCGGCGGCTACAAGCCGCGCCCGCGCGGCCGCTCCATCGCCGGCCGCCCCGGCAGTGACGTCGGAAAGGGCGGGAGGCGTTAGTGTGCTCGGCTGCCTCGTCCACTCTCGACTGGACGTCGCGCATACTTGTTCTTCTGTCCGTCTTTTCTGTCTTCGCAGCGGTCCTCGCCGTCCTCATGGTGCCGGGCGATGGCCTGTCGCCGGGGTGCCAGTTCTCAGGCCGCGGCGTGATGGTGCTCGAAACCGAATGCCAGGGCTTCCTTGGCGCCATGACGTTGGCCACCATCGCAAACGTCTGGTTATACGCTCTCATCTGGCCCGCGCTGGCGGCCGCGATGCTGTGGCCGCCACTGGGAGCGCTTGGCCCGATCGTCGTGTTGCTGCTGCTCGCCCGGGGCGTTCTGCGGATCATCGACGACCTTTCCCTTTCGAGGCGCCGACCCGCGTCGTGATCGGTTGCCTCGCGGGTGGCCGCCGATAAGGCGTGATGGCCAGGTGTCGAACGGGGTAACCGCTGGAACTATAGCCATCCGATAGCTATAATTTCTCCATGAGCACCCACAGCGTCGCCGAGGCCAGAAACCGTCTGTCGGAGTTGATAGACCGCGCGCTTGCCGGCGAGGGGGTCACAATCACCCGTCACGGGCAGCCCGTGGTGGAGCTGAAGCCGGTCAGGCAGGCGCCGCGCCCGCTTACGCAGGCGGATGTCGCGTGGGTCATCGAGCGGCGAAAGGGCGTGGCTGCCAGCGAGGACGCGGGTGCCATGGTGAGCCGCGTTCGGGACGAGGACTGGCGTTGAGCGTCTATCTCGACGCCTCTGTCCTTGTCTCCTTCTTCGTCAACGACAGCCTCTCCACCAAGGCCGACCGATTCATCGAGAGCCGCATCGGTGCGCAGATGATCGTCAGCGACTTTGCAGTGGCGGAGTTCTCCGCGGTAATTGGGCGGAAGGTCAGGACCGGCGAGCTCGCGCCGGAAGACGCGTCGGCCGTGCTGGCGAACTTCGATTCCTGGTCGGCACGGGTCGCAGAGCACGCGGAGACGAGCACGCAAGACATCGCGCTCGCTATCGGTTTCCTCAGGCGAACGGACATTTCGCTTCGAGCGCCAGATGCGATCAACATCGCGATCGTACAGCGCCTCCGCGCGACGTTGGCCACGTTCGATGAACGAATGGCGCGGGATGCCCGGGCACTGGGCGTCGCCATCGCCGAGGCGTGACGGCCGCTGCCCGGCAACGTATGTCGTCCGCCGCCCCGCCGCCGCGCCGCTGAGCCTCGCGCGGATGTCGAAGCCGATCGGCGACGGCGAGCTGCCCTCCCATGACGCAGTATCGCCCGCCTTCGCCCCGTGCGATCCTGTGGTCCGACAACGAGGGAGCCGGGTTGGATGCCGATGCGTTCCAGGCGTGCACGGAGTCGGACCTGCGGGCTGGCCTTGCTCGCCGCGCTGGCGCTGCCCGGACCGATGCCGGCGCAGGCGGGCGACGGGGGCGCGCCCGCTCCCGACGGTGTCGTCATGCTCGACCAACTGCCTGCCCCGGTCGCCGCGGCAACCTGGTGCGCGGACGGCGGGCCGGGCTACTTCACGCGCCGGCGCTTCGCCGGGCACGTCATCTTCACGGCCGAGTGCCCGGGCAACAATGCCAACTTCATCCAGTCGCTGGTCGCCGCCGATGACGAGGACGGCCTGAACGCGCGCCTCCTCGTCTTCCCGACGCCGTTCGCGCCGAACCCGGAGGCTCCGTACGACTCGCTGTCGAACATCCGATGGCTCGGGCACCACGAGGTGTCGGAACTGTTCGTCGATCCCGAGGTGGTGGGCGGACCCTGCCGGCACGAGGCCCGCTGGCGGCTCGTGGGGCCCTTGCCGACGCCGGAGCTGATCTTCTGGGGCGAGACGAACGACTGCGACGGCAACGGGGGCTGGACCGTGCTCGTCGGCGGGTAGCAGCACGCCGTGGAGACGGATGGATAGCGCTGGTCGCTACCGTCCCACCGCCGCGACGTTGAGCGTCGTGCGGACCGCGAAGCCGATCGACTCGTAGAGGCCGATCGCGGCGGTGTTGGTCGTGAAGGCGTGGAGGAACGGCGTCTCGCCGTCGGCAAGGAAGCGGCGCGCCATGTGCACCGAGAGAACCCGGGCGAGGCCCCGGCCCCGGAAGTCCGGATGGGTCGAGACGCCGCTCACCTCCGCATAGCCTTCCGTCCGCATCCGGGTGCCGGCCATCGCCGCGATCCGGCCGTCGATGCGGATGCCGTGGAACTCGCCGAGCGCCTGGGCGCGGCGGGTGAAGGGGCCGGGCCGGCAGAGCGTGCCGAGGGCGTACATCTCCTCGGCGTCCGCCGCGCCGAGGCGGACGATCCGGTCGTCGGCAAGCGCGGGCAATGGTCCGGTCAGCACCATCTGGACGATGGTGAAGCTCGCCTCCACCCCGAGGCCGGGCGGGATCGCGAGCGGCGTTGTCTCGGCGATCACCATGGTCTCCCCCGGCGCGATCAGGGCGGCGAGGGCGGCGAGGCTCTCCGGGCTCTCGTCCCGCGCCGCGCCGAAGGGAATGATCGAGGGCGGGTAGCGGCGGGCGAGGGGACCGCCCTCCGCCAGCGTTGCGTGGCGGTCGCCGAGCGCATTCCAGACGGGACGATCGAGGATATGGCTCATGCTCGCTTCCTCCTCTTGCCGCCCGCGCGGCGGTGGAGCGGCGCTGCGGCGAGGCCGTCCTCGACCGCGGCGAGCTGGCCGAGGAGCGGGCCGTCGAGCCCGGCGCAGAGATCGGCGACGGCCGCCTCGACGCGCGGCCAAACGTGGCGCCGGGCGAAGG
>JAEVZM010000069.1 GCA_023392225.1 Pseudomonadota bacterium | reverse complement strand
AATCAGGACAGGGTACAAGCCTCTCATATTGCGGGCAACGCTGGATACCCCCAAGATCGGCGGGCTCCGGCGGCTCGGTGAAGGCGGAATGCGGACGGGAGCGGAAGGATCGAGCTGAGCGATGCTGTGCGTCGCGAAATTCGGGGAATGATGGCCGCGAAATCCACGAACGGAAGGCACCCTGACCGGCGCAAGCGCAGGCCTTCCGGCCTGCAACGGCTCGCGCGTCTGATCGGCCTGCCGACGCCGCACTCCGCGCCTCCGGCGAGCGACGTTCATCGCATCGCCGGGAGCGGCCTCTTCGATGCGGCCTTCTATCGCGACCAGATCGCCGGGAATGACGACTGGAGCGCCGCGTCCCTCGACTCCTCGGAAGGCGGCCTGATCGCGCACTACCTTCAGCACGGCGCCGCGGCCTGGCTCAATCCATCCCGGGAGTTCGACACGGGGCTGTACCTGCAGACGCATCCGGGCCTCGCGACGCGTGGCGGGAACCCGCTTCTCCATCTCATCGACTCCCGGGCGCGAAGCGGCACGGGCCATCCGGACGATCGGCGGACGCTGCGGCCGATGCCCCCCGCCACCGCCCGCGTAGTCGCCAATACGCGACGCGTGTTCGTCGTTCCCGCGACGCTCGCCAAGCGCAATACAACCCGCTATCGCCTCCAACACCTCGTCGAGCTTCTCGGCGAGGAGACGCTCACAATCGTCGACCCGGCGCAGCCGCCGCCCGATCTGTTTGCCGAGATCGAGCGGGGTGCGATCGTCATTCTCCAGCGACTCGCCTTCACCGACGAGAACCGCGACCTCCTCCGGCGCATCCGGGCGAGCGCCGCGCTCCTCGCCTACGACATCGACGACCAGATCTTCGACGCCAACGAGCTGGAAGGCTGGCGGATACGCGGGCTTCAGCATGCGCCCGGGCAATATGCCCGATGCATCGCGCTGGCCGACCATCTCCTGGTCTCGACCGAGGGACTGCGCGCCAAGATCGAGCGCCGGTTCGGCCGGCCGGCCCATGTCGTCAGCAACTGCCTGGGGCGGGAGATCATCGCCCTCTCCGAGGCGGCGCGACAGGAGGAGCAGACGCGCGTGCCGGACGGCCGCTTCGTCCTCGGTTACGCGTCGGGATCGCATACCCATGACGAGGACCTCAAGGTCGCACTGCCCGCGATCGCCGGCTTCCTGCGGGCCAACCCCAAGGCCGAGTTCCATGCGATCGGCCACATGGACTTCCCCGACTCGCTTCGCGAGGCGTTCGGCGACCGCGTGAAGCACCGCAAGGCGGTGTCGTGGCAGAAGCTCCCGGCCGTGCTGGCGGGCTTCTCGGCCCAGATCGTTCCACTGGTGGATTGCCCGTTCAACCGCTGCAAGAGCCACATCCGCTTCCTGGAAGCGGCCGCGGTCGGCGTTCCCTCCATCGTCGCCCGGGTCGGGGAGACCGGTGCGACGGTGATCGATGGCGTCACCGGCCTCACCTGCCCCGACGATCCAGCGATCTGGCAGCAGGCGATCCAGACGCTGCATGACGACGTCGCCCTCCGCCACCGCCTGGCCGAGAGCGCACGCCGTTTCGTCCTCGCCAATTTCACCACCGACGCGCCGCTGACCCGAAGGCGCACAGCGGCCGTCTTCGACGAGTTCGGCCTCATGCGCGAAGAGACGTGAGGCGCGAGCGAAGGCGATCGCGCTAGAAGCGCGGCGGCTCCCGGCCGGCGCTGAGGAAAGCCGCTGTCACGGTATTGGCCATCAGCATGGCGATTGTCATCGGCCCGACGCCGCCCGGCACCGGGGTAATCGCTGCCGCGACGGCGGACGCGCCGGCATAGTCGACGTCGCCGACCAGCCGGGTCTTGCCTCCGCCACGCTCGGGCGCCGGAATGCGGTTCATGCCGACGTCGATCACCACCGCACCCGGCTTGATCCAGTCTCCCCGCACCATCTCCGGCCGGCCGATCGCGGCGACGACGATGTCGGCGCGCCGGACGACGTCGGGCAGGTCGCGGGTCTTCGAATGGGTGACGGTGACGGTGCAGTTCGCGTTCAGCAGCAACTGCGCCACCGGCTTGCCGACGAGGGTCGAGCGGCCGATGACCACGGCGTTCAGCCCGGCGATGTCCTCGCCGAGCGCCTCGCGGATGAGGAGCATGCAGCCGGCCGGCGTGCACGACACCAGCGGAGTGCCGATGCCGGTCGCCAGCCGTCCGGCATTGACGGGATGGAGGCCGTCGACGTCCTTCTCCGGCCTGATCGCCTCGATCACCCGGTTCCGGTTGCGGTCGAGCGGCTCCGGCAGCGGAAACTGGACGAGGATGCCGTGGATCGCCGGGTCGCGGTTGAGGGTCTCTACCAGCGCCAGCAGCTCGGCCTCCGAGGTCGTCGCCGGCAGGGTGTGCTGCACGGAATGGAAGCCGAGCTCCTCTGCCTTCCGCGCCTTGGCCCCGACATAGACCTGGCTGGCGGGATCCTCGCCGACCAGGACCACGGCGAGTCCGGGCACCAGGTGCGTTTCCTGCTTGAGCCGGACAGTCTCCTCGCCGACGAGGGCCGTGACCCTGGCGGCGACCGCCTTGCCGTCGATGACCCTAGCGGAAGACGACGGTGCGGTTGTCATTGATCAGGACCCTATGCTCGAGATGGAACTTGACCGCGCGCGCCAGCACCGTGGCTTCGATGTCGCGCCCCATGGCGACGAAGGCATCCGCGGACATGGAGTGATCGACCCGACCGACATCCTGCTCGATGATCGGACCGCCATCGAGGACCGGCGTGACATAGTGGGCGGTGGCACCGATCAGCTTCACGCCGCGCTCATGGGCTTGATGATAGGGCTTGGCACCGACGAAGCTCGGCAGGAACGAGTGGTGGATGTTGATGGCCCGGCCGAACAGCGCCGTCGCCATCTCGGTCGACAGGACCTGCATGTAGCGGGCGAGGACGACGAGGTCGACCCGTTCCTGCTCGACGAAGGCCATGATCTCGGCCTCCTGCTCGGCCTTGCTCGCCTTGTTGACCGGCCAGTGGATGTAGGGAACGTTCTCGGCTTCGGCGCGGCGGCGCATCGTCTCGTGGTTCGATCCCACGGCCACCAGGTCCATCGGCAGATGGCCGATCTCGTGGCGATAGAGCAGGTCGTTGAGGCAGTGGCCGAACTTCGAGACGAGGATCAGGACCCGCGGCTTGACGCTGAGGTCGTGGACCTTCCAGTCGAGGCCGAAGCCGAGCGCCACCGGCTCGAAGCCGCGGGCGAAGCTCTCGGCCGTCACCGACGCCGGCGCGGCGAAAGACACCCGCATGAAGAAGCGATCGGTCTCGGGATCACCATACTGAGCGCTCTCGACGATGTTGCAGTCCTGCGACGCGATCGAGTTGGCGACGGCCGCGACGATGCCGCGCCGGTCCTTGCACGCCAGCGTGAGGACGAAGCGGGCGGGTTCTGCTGCCATGACATGCTTCCTGCGAGTGAAAAAAGGTGAACACCAGTAACCTCGCGACGCGCGAACCGCAACTGGATTTCGACGCCGATCTGCGGGGATGCCAGCATGGGGGAAAATCGGCTAAAGCTCAGTAATCTCTGCAAAGTGGATTGATTCCAATGGCTGACCTCGACACCGGCACCAGCAAGAAGCTCGCGCTGCTCATCGACGCGGACAATGTCCGATCGAGCTTTCTGCCGATCATCATCCGCGAGGCCTCGGCCATCGGCACGATTGTAGTGCGGCGGGTATACGGCCATTTCGCCAGCTCCACCATGACCCCGTGGCAGTCGCTCCTGCACGAATACGCCCTTACGCCGGTGCACGTGCCGCCAGCGTCACGCGGCAAGAACGCGACCGACATGAAGCTCGCCATCGAGGCCATGGACCTGCTCCACCAGAAGAGTCTCCAGGGAATCTGCATCGCCTCCAGCGACAGCGACTTCACCACGCTCGCCAGCCGCATTCGCGAGGATGGGCTCGAGGTGTTCGGCTTCGGCGAGAAGAAGACCACCGCTCCCTATGTCGCCGCCTGCGACCGCTTCTTCTACTGCGACCTGCTGCTCGACCAGGAGAAGGAGGCGAGCGCTCGGCCGCAGCGCGCCACCCTCCCCGTCGACGATATCGAATCGGCCATCGACGATGCCTCGGGCGACGACAGCTGGGCAACGCTCGGCATGGTCGGGCACGTCCTGATCAAGCGCATGCCCGACTTCGATCCTCGCAACTTCGGATACAAGAAGCTGTCCGACCTCGTGTCCGACCTGAACAGCGTCGAGGTGCGGCGCGACGAGACCCCGAATGGCCCCTCGATCATGGTTCGGGTCCGCCCGGCGCGCCGCTGACGTGGAAGCGGGGTGTCTGGAGAACCTGCGGCCGCCATGCTAGGCCCCGATGGCGGCTGTACGGGGATGGGCATGAACCGCGGTGAAGCCATGGCCAAGACGATCGCATTCATCGCCTCGGGGACCGACGAGGCCCGGGCGGCCAACGAGCGGCTCGCGGCGCGCTACGACGGTGTCGACCCCGAAGAAGCGGATGTGATCGTCGCGCTGGGCGGCGACGGCCTGATGCTCCAGACGCTGCACCGCTTCATGAATACCGGCAAGCCGATCTACGGGATGAACTGCGGCTCGGTCGGCTTCCTGATGAACGACTTCCAGGAAGACGGGCTTCGCGACCGGATCGCAGCGGCGGTGACCACCGCGGTCCATCCGCTCCTGATGCGGGCGACCGATGCGTTCGGCGAATCCCACACCGCCTACGCCATCAACGAGGTCTCGCTCCTCCGGCAGTCGTATCAGGCGGCGAAGCTCCGCCTGTCGATCGACGGGCATGTGCGCATGGACGAGTTGATCTGCGACGGAGTTCTGGTCGCGACGCCGGCCGGTTCGACCGCCTACAACCTCTCGGCCCACGGCCCGATCCTGCCGATCTATGCGCCGCTCCTGGCGATCACGCCGATCAGCGCCTTCCGGCCGCGCACCTGGCGCGGCGCGCTCGTGCCGGACCGGGTGGAGGTCCGCATCGAGGCGCTGGAAGCCGCCAAGCGGCCGGTCAACGTCGTCGCCGACAATGTCGAGTTCAAGTCGGTGGTCGAGGTCCTGGTCGCGCAGCACAACGAGGCGGAGAGCCTTATCATGTTCGACCCGGATCACTCCTGGGACGAGCGCATCCTCACCGAGCAGTTCAAATACTGACGCTAACCGACTGAGCCATTGGCAGTTTACGGAGATCCGGCTTTAGCCTGCCGGCGCCTGCCAGCGGGTGGTCAGCGCGGCCACGTCGGGACGCGGTCGGTCCTGGTACGGCACGGTCGAGGTGCCGATATGGATGAAGCCGACGAAGCGCTCGCCCGGCTCAAGGCCAAGAATCCGGCCGGCCTCGGGATCGTAGGTGATCCAGCCGCTCAGCCATTGCGCGGCGAAGCCGAGTGCGTGCGCGGCGAGGATCAGGTTCATCGCGACGTTGCCGGCCGCGAGGAGCTGCTCGAACTCGGGGATCTTCACATGCGGCGCGGCGCGGCTGACCACCGCCACGACCGTCGGCGCCTGGGCGAGGCGGTTCGCCTCTTCCGCGAGCTTCTTCTCGTCGGCCTCGGGGTGCTCGCGCCGGTAGAGCGCGGCGAGCGCCTGTCCGGCCTTCACCCGGGCGTCGCCCTCGAAGACGATGAACCGCCACGGCGCCAGCTTGCCGTGATCGGGCACGCGCGAGGCGATGGTGAGAATTTCGGTGAGTTGAGCCTCGTCCGGGCCGGGCGCGGCAAGGAACGAGGATGAGACCGAACGGCGGGTCTTGAGGAGTTCGAGCGCTTCCATGCCCCACATCTAGTCAAAGACGGACGCCGCGAAAAGCGGCGCCCGCCGAAATGCGCGCTCAGGCCGCGGCAAGCGCCTGGTCGAGGTCGGCGATGATGTCCGCGACATCCTCGATGCCGATCGAGAGCCGGATCACGTCGTCGCCGGCGCCAGCCGCCTTCCTCTGCTCCGGGGAGAGCTGGGAATGGGTCGTCGACGAGGGGTGGATGATCAGGCTCCGCGTGTCGCCGATATTGGCGAGGTGCGAGAACATCCGGACATTGGCGACGACGGCGATGCCCGCCTCCTGGCCGCCCTCGATGCCGAAGGTGAGCACCGCCCCTGCCCCCTTCGGGCAGTACTTCTGGGCGAGCTTGTGGTGCCGGTCGCCGGGCAGGCCGGCATAGCTGACCCAGGTCACCTTGGGGTGCTTCGACAGATACTCGGCCACCGCCTTGGCATTGTCCGAGTGCTTCTGCATGCGCAGCGGCAACGTCTCGGCGCCGGTCAGGATCATGAACGAGTTGAACGGCGAGATCGCCGGTCCGAGATCGCGGAGGCCAAGCACTCGGCAGGCGATGGCGAAGGCGAAGTTGCCGAAGGTCTCGCCGAGGATCATGCCGTTGTATTCGGGCCGCGGCTCGGACAGGAACGGATAGCGGTTGCTGGCCGTCCAGTTGAACTTGCCGCCGTCGACGATGATGCCGCCGATCGAGTTGCCGTGCCCGCCGATGAACTTGGTCAGCGAGTGGAGGACGATGTCGGCGCCGAACTCGATGGGCTTGCAGAGGTAGGGCGGCGCCAGCGTGTTGTCGACGATCAGCGGCACGCCGGCGCGCTTGGCCACGGCGGCGATCGCCTCGATGTCGGTGACGACACCGCCCGGATTGGCGATCGACTCGATGAAGATCGCCTTGGTCTTCGGCGTCACCGCCTGCTCGAAGGTCGAGATGTCCTCGATGTCCGCCCACTTCACGTTCCAGCCGAACGACTTGAAGGAGTGGTTGAACTGGTTGATCGAACCGCCATAGAGCTGGCGCGCCGCGATGAACTCGTCGCCCGGCGTCATCAGCGCATGCAGCACCACGAGCTGGGCGGCATGGCCCGAGGCCACCGCGAGCGCCGCGGTGCCGCCTTCGAGGGCCGCGATGCGCTCCTCGAGCACCGCACTCGTCGGGCTCATGATGCGGGTGTAGATGTTGCCGAAGGCCTGTAGCCCGAACAGCGAGGCGGCATGCTCGGCGTCGTTGAAGACGTAGGACGTCGTCTGGTAGATCGGCGTGGCGCGGGCGCCGGTCGTCGGATCGGGCTTGGCGCCAGCGTGGACGGCCAGCGTCGCAAATCCGGGTGCGCGGTCTTCACTCATGTCTCAGTTCCCTCCGTCTCGGGTGTTTCCTGTCCCTCGGTGGCGGATTTCTAGCCGCGGGGACGGCCAAAGCAAAACAAATCGCTGCCCTGCCCGGCTCTGGGCAGGGAAAATTCGACCGGCGCAGACGTAGTGCGAGCGAATCCGTCCCGCCTCATCCGAATGGGGGAGCCGCTTCGAGCGGGAGGGCGGCTAGAACGTCCCGCGAGGCTATGTATCAACACTCCTTCGAACGCTTCTATACTCGACAACCAAGCCTTCCCAACCGGGCATGGCGCGGGATCGAAGGGGACGGTTGACACAAGAACCATAGGGAGGACGCTGATGAACAAGCGCTACGACAGTATTCTCGACACGATCGGCAACACCCCGGTCGTACGGGTCAATCACCTCGCGCCGGAAGACGTCAATCTCTACGTCAAGGTCGAGGCCTTCAACCCGCTCGGATCGGTCAAGGACCGGCTCGCGCTGGCGGTCATCGAGGCGGCGGAACGGTCGGGCGCGCTCAAGCCGGGCCAGACGGTGATCGAGGCGACCAGCGGCAACACCGGCATCGGCCTCGCCATGGTGTGTGCCGCCAAGGGCTATCCTTGCGTCCTCACGATGGCCGAGCCATTCAGCGTCGAGCGTCGTCGCCTGATGCGCTTCCTCGGCGCCAGGGTGATCATCACGCCGGCGGCGGAGCGTGCCGTCGGGATGATCCGCAAGACGCAGGAACTCGCCGAGGCACACGGCTGGTACTGGACCCGCCAGTTCGAGAACGAGGCCAATCCCGACTACCACTCGAAGACGACAGCGGTCGAAATCCTCGAGGCGTTCGATGGCGACAGGCTCGACTACTGGGTGACCGGCTACGGCACGGGCGGAACCCTCAAGGGTGTCGCACGCGTCCTCGCCGAGAAGCGCCCCGAGACGAAGATCATCGTGTGCGAACCGGGGGATGCGCCGCTGCTGGCCAGTGGCATCGAGCAGGTCCGCAACCCGGACGGGTCACCGGCCGAGCCCCACCCCGCCTTCAAGCCGCACCCGATGCAGGGCTGGACCCCAGACTTCATCCCCAAGCTGACGGGCGATGCCGTCGCCATGAAGCTGATCGACCGGATCGTGCCCATCGCCGGTCCGGAGGCGCTCAAGGGCAGCCGCGACCTCGCCGCACGGGAAGGAATCTTCGTCGGCATCAGCGGCGGCGGCACCTTCGCCGGTGCGCTGAAGATCGCGTCCGAGGCCGAGAAAGGCGCGAACATCCTCTGCATGCTGCCGGACACGGCCGAGCGCTACCTCAGCACGCCGCTCTTCGGCGATATCCCGGCCGACATGAACGAGGCGGAACTCGAGATATCGCGCTCGACGCCTGGCGGCCAGCTCGCCGCCGCCTGAGCGCGCGTGGGGCGGCTACTTGCCGCCCCGCTGGTCGACCACGCCGGGCAGGCGGAACCGCTGGTACTGCACCGTCTGCACCGGTCGGCGCGAGTCGATGATGCCGGAGTTGATGCCGGCCCAGGAGTTCTCGCCGACCAGCCGGCCGTATTCGATCTTGGTGCAGCGATCCATGACCACGGTCAGGCCGGCCGCCTCGGCCTTCGCAGCAGCCTCGTCGTTGCGGATGGTGAGCTGCATCCAGATCACCCTGGGCTTGGGGTCGAGCGCCAGCGCCTCGTCGACGATTCCTGGCACCGCTTCGGGCCGGCGGAAGATGTCGACCATGTCGATCGGCTCGGGAACATCGGCGAGCCTTGCGTACGCCTTCTCGCCGAGAATCTCGCCGCCGGCATGCCCGGGATTGATCGGGAACACCTTGAAACCCTTGGAGATCAGGAACTTGGTGACGATGTAGACGGGCCGGGAGCGGTTGGCCGAGGCGCCGACCACGGCGATCGACTTGACCGACCCGAGGAGCTTGCGAAGGAAGTCGTCGGAATAGACGAGCGGCTTTTGGGTATCGGGCATGGCGGGCTTCGGTCCTTCGGCACTCTACGCCCTCCGGCATTGACCAGAGCCCGGTGCAAAGCGCAAGTCGGGCAGCGACGAGATGGTAGCGGTCAGAATGAGGTATCTCTATACCACATTCGTAGCGGACTGTTTTTCCAGCCGTTTTTCGCTTGACCACGGCATAGAATGCAAATACCTACAGCGCCGGTTGGCGGCGCCTGTTGTGCCGCCTTTCTGCATCAACGGACCCGACCCCATGAAGACCTTCTCCGCCAAACCTGCGGAAGTCGAGAAGAAGTGGGTGCTGATCGACGCCGACGGTGCGGTGGTCGGTCGCCTCGCTGCGATCCTCGCCCGACGCCTCCGCGGCAAGCACCTCGCCACGTATACGCCCCATGTCGACTGCGGCGACAACATCGTCGTCATCAACGCCGACAAGGTCGTCCTCACCGGCCGCAAGTACGAGGACAAGACCTACTACTGGCACACCGGCCATATCGGCGGCATCAAGGAGCGCAAGGCCCGCGCCATCCTCGAAGGCAAGTTCCCCGAGCGTGTGCTCGAGAAGGCCGTCGAGCGGATGATGCCGGATGGGCCCCTCGCCCGCCGCCAGCTCAAGAATCTGCGCATCTACAAGGGTGCGGATCACCCCCATGAGGCCCAGCAGCCCGAGAAGCTCGATCTCGCCGCGCTGAGCCACAAGAACACGAGGATCGCCTGACCATGGCCGACCTTCAGTCCCTCCAGGACCTCGCTCCGGCAATGGAGCCCGAGGCCCCCGTCCACGTCCAGAAGCTCGACGCCCAGGGCCGCGCCTACGCGACCGGCAAGCGCAAGGACGCCGTCGCCCGCGTGTGGGTGACCCGTGGCGCCGGGCGCATCTTCGTCAACGACAAGGACTTCACGGCGTATTTCGCCCGTCCGGTGCTGCAGATGATCGTCGAGCAGCCGATCATCGCTGCCGACCGCACCGGCCAGTACGACATCCGTGCCACGGTCTCCGGCGGCGGTCTCTCGGGCCAGGCCGGCGCGCTCCGCCACGGCATCTCGAAGGCGCTCACCTACTACGAGCCGGAGCTGCGGAGCATCCTCAAGAAGGCCGGCTTCCTCACCCGTGACTCGCGCACGGTCGAGCGCAAGAAGTACGGCCGGGCGAAGGCACGTCGCTCGTTCCAGTTCTCGAAGCGCTAACCCGCTTCGCCTGTCGTTCGAAAGGGGCAGCCTCGCGCTGCCCCTTTTTCGTTGTCGGCCCAGGCACTACACAGGCGCCATGTCCCTCGACGACACTCTTCGCGATCTGGTCACACTGCGCTGGCGCGGTGCCGCCGCGCGACGGCAGGCGCGGAGGCTGGGGTTCTTCGTCGTCGGCGTCCAGAAGGGCGGCACGACGACGCTCGACCGGCTGCTCCGCCTTCATCCCGCCATAGAGCTGCCGACTCGCCGGAAGGAGCTCCACTACTTCGACGACGACCGCCGCTTCGACGGCGAGCGGCCCCGCGACGGCTATGCGGCGCTGCAGGCGGAGTTCTATCTCGACCGTCCGCTCGCCGGAGAGATCACGCCCTCCTACGTCTACTGGCGCGGCGCGCTCGAGCGCATCCGCCTCTACAATCCGGATGCCCGGATCGTCGTCCTCCTCCGTAGCCCCGCGCTCCGCGCCTGGTCGCACTGGGGCCACCTTGCACGGAAAAAGGACGACGGGACGATCGACACCTTCGCCGACCGGCTGCGCCGGGAGGCCAAGGCGCTCGCCAGGGATCCCGACCGCCAGGACCTCGGGCTGTCGCATATCGGCCGGAGCATCTACGCTCCGCAGATCGAGCGGGTACGGACCCTCTTCCCGACGGAGCACGTGCTCTTCCTCAAGTCCGAGACCTTCTTCGCCGACCAGCACGGCGTGACCGATGCGGTGTGTCGCTTCCTCGGCACCGAGCCGCTGACGGCGGTCACGACGCCGCCGGCGGTCCACGCCAATGCGGGTGGCGGCCAGCGAATTCCGGCTGCCGACTGGGATGTGGCCTATCCCTATTTCGCCGAGGACATCGACGCCGTCGAGCGTCTGCTCGACTGGGACTGCAGCGACTGGCGCCAACCCCCTAGAGGATGAAGTCGGCGGCCTTGTCGAGGTCGTGGCGGTCGACGTCGCGGACGAGAATCCGGACGTCGCCGACCTTCACCAGCGTCCCCTTGTCGTCCCCCTTGAGCCGGATGTCGCCACGGCCTGCGTCGAAGGCGCTGAGGTCGATGCGGTCCTTCCGATCCCAGTCGCGAATTGTGTCGCGGCCGTCGCCCGGCGCAAAGGCGAATATGTCGGCCCCCTTCCCGCCCCAGAGCTTGTCCCGCCCCTCCCCGCCCGACAGCCAGTCCCGACCGCCGCCGCCATAGAGGGAATCCTTGCCATCCTCGCCGAGCAACCGGTCGTTGCCACGGTTGCCCATCAGGAGGTCGTTGCCGCCGCCGCAGGCGATCTGGTCGTCGCCGCTCCGGCCATAGAGGCGATCGCCCGCCCCCTCGCCGGTCATCACATCGTCTGCCGCGGTTCCGACGCGCGCCCCACCGTCGAGCTCCCGGTCGGAGGCGGCATAGGGGATGAAGCCGTCGCCCTCGGCATGCTTGAGGTACTTCTCGATCAGCTTCGGCTTCCGCGCGTAATCGACCGAGAGGACGAACTCGCCGGCATCGGCATAGGCGGCGAGAATCTCCTTGATCGCCTGCTTGTCGGGCCGGAAGCGGTTGTCCTCGTCCTTGCCGCCGCGGAGGTAGAGGTCCTCGATGGCGATGCCGGCGATCGCGTCGTGGAGCGCCGCCACCCGGGCACTATCGGCCTTCGGCTTGCCGCCGGTGTCGTAGACGAGATCGGAAAGGAGGAACGGCGCATTCTGCTGGACGAGCA
>JAEVZM010000003.1 GCA_023392225.1 Pseudomonadota bacterium | reverse complement strand
CTTCCGGCAGTGGATTCTAGGCAGTCAGACGAGTGAGGTACTCGCCCGTTCTGAAACCCCTGTGCTAGTCGTCCGCTAGCAGTGATGGCGCGGCCTCTAAATCCAAGTGGAGGAAAAACTCAGGTAGCGGGTCATCTCCACCATAGGCCGGAACCCACGGGAACTTGACAAACGTTGATGCTGAACCCCGCTTCAACCTGCACGCCGCGGCACCTTCCGGTGGTAGCCGTGACCTTGAGAAACAGGTCGGGCCTTGCGTGAAGCACCGGGGGCTTGAGCACGCATTGCCACCTTCGTTTCCCTGCTACGGATGGGGTCCTTCAACAGACGCAAGCCGTTCAAGACGACGAGAACGGTCCCACCTTCGTGGCCGACGACCGCCAGCGGCAGCCGTAGCTCGAAGAACAAGGCGCCGATGACGAGCAGCGCCATGGCGGCCATAGCGAAGATGAGGTTCTGTCGGATGATCGCCGCCGTCCGGCGAGCAAGCTGGTGCGCATCCGCGAGCCGTCCCATGTCTTCCGATAGAAGCGCGACGTCGGCGGCCTGAAGCGCGACGTCCGATCCTGCCGCACCCATGGCGATCCCCACGTCCGCGCGGGCGAGCGCGGCCGCGTCGTTGACGCCGTCGCCGACAAACGCCACCTTGCCGACGGCTGCGAGTTCGCCCACCATCTTGACCTTGTCTTCCGGCAGCATGTCGGCATGGAGCTCCTCGGGCTTCAGCCCGAGTTCTTCGCCGATCCGCAGCGCGACCGGACGGCGGTCGCCGGTCATCATGACGATCGTTTCCACCCCGCTCCGGCGCAGAGCCGCGAGCGCCGGTGCGGAGGTCGCGCGCGTTCGGTCGGCGATGGTGACCGCGCCCAGCACGCTCGCATTCCGCCCGACATAGATGACCGTTTGTGTATCCGCCGCCAACGCCAGCAATGCGGGGTGGTCGATCGACCCGCCCATCTGTGCCGCCAGCCGAGGATTGCCCGCCCATAACCGATCGTTGCCATCGATCCCGACTATCCCGGCGCTGGGCCGAGTGGCCACGTCGGCGACCGCGATAGGCGCGATGCCGCGCGTCACGGCCGCTTGACGGATGGCGACTGCGCTGTGGTGTTCCGACTGAGCCTCCAGGCCGGCAAGGAGAGACAAGAAGCCGCTCTCGTCCCCATCGAGCGCCACGACTTTGTCAAGGGACACTTTGCCCGTCGTCAGGGTTCCGGTCTTGTCGAACGCGAATGTGTCGACAGCCGCAAGAGTTTCGAGTGCCGCGCCGCCCTTGAACAGCACGCCCCCTCGGGCGGCGGCCGATAGAGCCGACAGGATCGCGGCAGGCACGGAAATGACGATGGCGCACGGGCTTGCCGCTACCAGCAGGGTGGCCGATCGGTAGAGTGCCTCCTCCCAGTCGCGCCCGAACAAGTAGAAGCCCGCGAAGGCGAGGACGGCCCCCGCCATCACCGCAACGGTGTACCGTTGCCCGAACCATGCGCTGAATCGTTCGGAAGGCGCCTTGGCAGCCTGCGCCTCGGTCACGAGGGCGATCATGCGCGCGACAGTGCTTTCTGCAACCGTCTTCGTCACCGTCGCCTCGAGCACGCCGTCGATGTTGACTGTCGCCTCGAAGATCTTGGCACCCGGCTCCTTCGCGACCGGCATAGATTCACCGGTGATGTTTGCCTCGTCGAGTGAACCGCGACCGCTGATGATCACGGCGTCGGCGGGAACGCGTGCGCCAGGGCGTAGTACGACAACGTCGCCGGTTTTGAGATCGGCAGCCGGAACTTCCGCGACCCCTCCGTCCGCTATCCTGCGCAGCGCGGTCTCCGGGCGAAGCGCCATCAAGGCCTCGATGGCTCGTCGGGCGCGACCGAGCGCGCGCTCCTCCAGCGTGGTCGAGACGCTGAAGAGCGTTAGAAGAACTGCACCCTCGAAAGGCGCTCCGACAGCCGCCGCGGCGACGGCGGCGACGACCATCAGCAGGTCGATATCGACGACACGCTCCTCCCAGGCGGCCGCAGCTGCCCGCCAGGCCGCGGGCAGGCCGCCCGTCAGATAGACGAGAGAAAGGCCCACGAACCAGGCGAAGTCGGCAGCATCCCCGCGGAGTGGCCAAAGCGCGAGGACGGCCAGAATTATGCCGACGACCGTGAGCGTCGTCAGAACGATGGATCGATCGAAACGAAGGAGCCCGTTCACGTTATCTCCCGGCTAGACATGGACCAACGTCGGCCACCGTGAGCACGGCAGCAGCGCTCCGTTCCTGCGACCGTTCTCTTGGCTTGATGCATTTCCGCGACCTGATTGCTCTCGCTTTTCATGCAGCGGTCGGTTCTAGCAACTTTTCCATGGCAGATGACAGAGTTCAGCCTTGCCTAGCTCCCGCTGAACTCGGGGCGTCCGCTCGGCACCTCACCTCGGCGGCGAGGCTTTAGAGCCGACCGGCGGCGGAGGTCGTATGGCTAAAGCGAAGAATCACCCGGTGGGAGGCAAGTGGGGGACTTGTCATGACCGACAATCGACAGATTACGAT
>JAEVZM010000702.1 GCA_023392225.1 Pseudomonadota bacterium | reverse complement strand
GGCAATGGCCTCGCGGAGCGCGGCGTCGGCCCCGGGGTCGTCGTCGACCACATCGAGCGTGGGGATCATCGCCCGGGCGTCGGCGCGCGGCTGGCCAACCTCGAGTCCGAGGACGATGGCCGTCTCGTCGAGGGCGACGAGCCGCATCGCGCTCTTCACCTTGGCGACGGTGACGAGCGGCCGCCGGCCTTCGTCCCGTGCGGGGGCGTTGGACGGCGCCGCGATGGCAGCATCCATGCCGGGATCGGAGGCCGCGAGCGCCTTCGCCGGATGCGGTGCGCGACGCATCAGGCCGGCGACGGCCATGGCAGGGGCCGCCGGCGGCACGGCCGGCGCGGTGATCCTTGCCCGCTCCTCAACCGGCGCGGCGGAGCGCCACCCGCGTCCCAGGCGGCTCCGCCAGACGCGGTCGCTCGACAGGAACGGCAGGGCCAGAGACAGGTAGCGACGCGGCGTCCCTGCCGGCGGGGGCGAAGCAGCAGGCTCCATGATCCCACTCCAGGTCGAAAGTGCCGGTGCGGCCGGCGCGGTTGCGTTCAAGGTCGAGGCGCCAGCCCGGGCGGCCGATGCCTTCGGGGAAGTCGTCGAGCGTGCCGGCGGGGCGCGGCGTGATGCGCCAGCGGGTCTGGGCGGCACCGGGCTCGGCCGCCGCGGCCTGGCGGAGCAGGAGGCCGGTTACCCCGCTCTCCCGGGCGCGGAGGGCGAGACGCCGGCTGGCGGTGAGGTCGAGCACCTTCGGGTGGCTGCGCAGCTCGCAGAGCACGGCGGCGAGCCCGGTACAGCGGAGTCCTTCCTCGAACACCCACAGCGCCTCCTCCGGGCGCCGGGTCTCGACCACCAGGAGCCGTGGCGCAGCGAGGCCGAACTGGCCGAGGCCGGGGCCATGGGGATAGCCGCCTTCGCGGAGCGCCGCCTCCTCGGCGACGAAGAGGATCGGGCGGTCATCCCCGCTGGCGAGTCGGGCGAGCAGGGCCGTGGCGAAGCCGAGGGCGGAGGCGGCCTCGCGGGTGGTTCCCGCCCGGACCTCGTGCAGGGCATCCCGGCGGAGCCCGCCGCCGAGCATCCGGTCGGCTGCCGCCACCCCGAGGGGCAGCACCGCCTCGCCCCGCTGCGGCAAGAGGCGGGGGCGGGCCGGGGCGGCGTGAGACGGCGCCCGGCTCGGGAGGACCGGCTCGGCGCCGTCGGCGAGCGCTGGAAAGCCCGGTCGACCCTCGATCTCGGCGATACGGCGGGCCAGCCGGACAACAGCTTCCCGCGCCATGAAAGCGCCTCCGCGCATGGCTTCGAAACCCATAGCAAGGAATTTGTTCCTGATTTGTTCTATAGATTCCGGAGACGCCGTCGAGAGTCAAGCCTCCTCGGACAATGTGATTGCCGGACGCCGCGGGCGTCACATGGCCACGTTGCGGGAAAGGGACATTTCTGGTTGAGGGAGAGGCATCCGAACGCCCGAGGCGAAGCACGGTTGGCGGAGAACCATACATCGGCGCTGGCGATGCCGGCCTCCCTCGATGACCGGCGGGTCATGAAGGTCCTCGGCTGGGCGACGGCCAGCCATCTCCGCGCCTGTGCGATTCTGGTCGTGGTCGCCCTCGCCTGTTTCCTGCCCGGCCTCGCCGGTATCGCGCCAGTGGACCGGGACGAGGCGCGATTCGTCCAGGCGACGCGGCAGATGCTCGAGACCGGCGACTTCGTCGACATCCGCCTCCAGGACGAGCCGCGGTACAAGAAGCCGGCCGGCATCTACTGGCTGCAGGCGGCGATGGTCACGCTCACCGGCCACGGGGCGAATGCGCCGATCTGGGCCTATCGCCTCGCCTCGGTGCTCGGTGGCCTCGCCGCCGTGCTCCTTACCTATTGGGCCGCGATGCCGCTGTTCGGGCGGCGGGCGGGGCTCGTCGCCGGCATGCTGATGGCGACGACGCTGCTGCTCGCCGTCGAGGCGCACCTCGCCAAGACCGATGCGACGCTCCTCGCCACCGTGGTGCTGGCGCAAGGGGTGCTGGCGCGGGCCTATGCCGGCGACCGCGATCGCTCCCTCCCGCTCGGCACGGCACTCCTGTTCTGGGTCGGCCTCGGCCTCGGCATCCTGGTCAAGGGGCCGATCGTCGTGATGGTCGCCGGCCTCACCGCGCTGGCGCTATTGGCGGTCGACAGGAAAGCTGGCTGGCTGCTTCGCCTCCGGCCGCTGGTCGGCGTGCCGCTCACGCTCCTCATCGTCCTGCCCTGGTTCGTGGCGATCCTCTCGGTCGCGGGCATGGATTTCTTCGGCGCCTCGGTGGGCAACGACCTCCTCGGCAAGGTGGCGAGCGGCCAGGAATCGCACTGGGGGCCGCCGGGCTACCACCTCGTCCTGTTCTTCGTCCTGTTCCTGCCGGCCGTGATGCTGCTGCCCTCGGCCATAGGCCCGCTGTGGACGGGGCGGCGGCAGGCGGCGGTGAAGTTTTGCCTGGCCTGGCTGCTGCCGTCCTGGCTGGTGTTCGAACTGGTGGCGACCAAGCTCCCCCACTACA
>JAEVZM010000698.1 GCA_023392225.1 Pseudomonadota bacterium | reverse complement strand
CCGCTGCGCCCACCCGCCGCCGGGCCTGAGGCCGCCG
Source organism: Pseudomonadota bacterium (assembly GCA_023392225.1). Classification (GTDB taxonomy): domain Bacteria; phylum Pseudomonadota; class Alphaproteobacteria; order Rhizobiales; family Kaistiaceae; genus Bauldia. The sequence goes on along the minus strand of JAEVZM010000698.1, from coordinate 3,391 downwards.
GCGGTCCTGCCCCGCCGTCAAGGAAACGTCACGGGCATCGGTGATATAGTCACCCCGATGCCCACGGCCCCATCCTTTCCGTCCCTCCAGCCGAGCCCCGCGCCGGACGACGATGCGCGCCGGGCGCTCGTCGAGGTGCTCACGCTCCGCGAGGCGGTCGCCACCGAGGGGCGGGAGACGTACAGGGTCTGGCAGGAGCGGATCGACCGCAGCGATTTCGCCGCGAGCGCGCTCAACCTCGCCCATTACCTCGCCCTTCGCCAGCGCGACCTCCGCCCGCTCCAGCGCCAGTTGATGCCGCTCGGGGTGTCCTCGCTCGGCCGGCTCGAAGGGCGGGTGTTGGCGACGCTCGACGCGGTGATCGCGACCCTCGCCCCGCTCGCCGGCGCGCCGCATCGCCGTCGTCCCGGCATCCGCCAGTTCTTCCGTGGCGAGACCCGGCTCGCCGCCAATGCCGACGTTGTGCTCGGCCCCGCCGCGTCGGGGAGGGCCGGGCGGATCCTCGTGACCCTGCCGAGCGAGGCGGCGGACGACCCGGCGCTGACCAGGACGATCGCCGCGCACGGTGCCGAGATGGTCCGCATCAACTGCGCCCATGACGGTCCCGACAGGTGGGCGGCGATGATCGCCCATGCCCATGCCGCCCGCACCCCGGCGGGCGCGCCGCTCCGGGTGCTGATGGACATCGCCGGCCCGAAGGTCCGCACCGGCGAGGTGCGCACGCCGTCCGATCGACGCCGGGTCTATCCAGGCGACGAGATCGTGCTGTGCCGGTCGCTGACGATGGACGGCAGCGTGGCGCCGTTCGAGATGACCTGCACCGAGCCGGCGGTGCTCGGCCGCATCGCCGTCGGCAGCGCAGTGTCGATCGACGCCGGCGCGCTGGGCGGCACCATCGTCGCGGCCGGGCCGGAAGGCTTCCGCATCCGCATCGAGCGCGGCAAGACCGGCGGCGTGAAGCACAAGGCCGAGAAGGGGCTCAATTTCCCCGACACCGATCTTGGCCTCGACCCGCTGACCGACAAGGACCGCGACGACCTCGACTTCATCGTCCGCCACGCCGACCTCGTCGGCTACTCCTTCGTCCAGACGGCCGGCCATGTCGCCGCGCTCCAGGCCGAGCTCGCCCGCCGCAGCCCCGCCTGGCGGAGGATCCCGGTGGTCGGCAAGATCGAGACGCCGCTCGCGGTCCGCAATCTCCCTGAGATCATCGTCTAGGCCGCCGGCCGGCAGCCCTTCGCGGTGATGATCGCCCGCGGCGACCTTGCGGTCGAGATGGGCTTCGAGCGCGTCGCCGAGATGCAGGAGGAGATTCTCTGGGTCTGCGAAGCGGCGCAGGTGCCGGTGATCTGGGCCACCCAGGTGCTCGAGGGCCTGGTCAAGGACGGCATTCCGTCCCGCGGCGAGATGACCGATGCGGCGATGTCGGCCCGGGCCGAATGCGTGATGCTCAACAAGGGCCCGAACGTCGCGCTCGCGGTGACGGTGCTCGACCATCTGCTGCGCTCGATGGCGGAACACCAGGTCAAGAAGACGCCGACGCTTCGGGCGTTGCGCGCCTTCGAGCGACGGGCACCGGCGCCGCCGCTCATCGACTGAGCGTCGCGCCGTCCGTCAGTCCTGCGCCCGGGCGACGCCCTCGATCGCCGTCGCGACCACGGTCTCGACCGGCGGTTCGAGCGAGACCGGGACGATCAGCGGCTCGTCGGGCGTCGGCGGCTCGAGCGTGGCGAGCTGGCTGTCGAGGAGGCTCGCCGGCATGAAGTGGCCCTTGCGGGCGGCGAGGCGCGCGGCGAGGGTGTCGCGCGTGCCGTTGAGATAGACGAAGATCACCGGCCTTTCCGCCTTCTCCCGCAGCCGGTCGCGATAGACCCGGCGGAGCGAGGAGCAGGTGACGATCACCCCATCCGGCGCCTCGCGCATCGCCCTGGCGATGGCGTCGAGCCATGGCCAGCGGTCGTCGTCGGTCAGCGGCGTGCCGGACGACATCTTGTCGATGTTCGCCTTCGGGTGGAACTGGTCGCCTTCAAGCAGCGGCCAGCCGAAGCGGGCGGAGAGCGCCTCGCCGACGGTGGTCTTGCCGCTGCCGGAGACGCCCATCACCACGACGGCGGGGGCGGGTGGGGGGACGGATGTGCTCATCGCGGCAAGCCGTAGAGCGAAGCCGTCACCGGGGCAAGCTGCACTGCGGGATCAGAACCGGTCGAGCAGGCGCTCGAGATAGTCGCGCTCGAACAGCGACCGTCCGGGGTCGCCGAGGCGCCGGCGGATGGTGTCGAGAATCTCGCGGGCGCGCTGGATGTCGATCTCGTCCGGCACCTTCACCGTGCTGCCGAGGTCGGGGCCGATAGTCCGCTGCGGCCGGCCGAGGGGGTCCTCGTTCGGCATCTGGCCGTTGGGATTGCCGGCGACGCCCTGGCCGGGCTGGTTGCCGAGCTGCTGGGCGAGCGCCTGGGCGCCTTGGCGGAGCGCCTCGAGCGCGTCGCCCTGGTTGCCCACGGCGTCGCCGGGCTGGCCCTCGCCGAGGGCACCGGCGGCGCGGCCCATGGCCTCGCCGGCCTGGCCGAGCTTGCCGTTCTGCGGCATGCCCATGCCCTGCATCTGGTCCATGAGCTGCTGAAGCTGGTCACCGAGCGCCTGCTGCTGCTGCTGGAGCCGCTCGAGCGCCTTCGCCATCTCCTCAGCCGACATCGGCTCGCCGTCCTGACCGAGGCCCCGCTGGGCGCGGTGGGTCTCGTCCATCAGCTGCTGCTGGCGGCGGATCATGTCGGCGAGCTCGTTCATGCTCTGCATCATCTGATCGCCGCCCTGCTGGTCGCCCTGCATGGGCCGGCCGGCCTGGAGGTTCTCGAGCATGTTCTGGAGCTCGCTCAGCATCTGCCGGGCGGCGTCGCGGGCGCCGTTCTTCGAGAGCTGCTCGATCTGGTCGAGCATGCGCTCGAGATCCTGCGAGCGGAGCATTTGGGCGTCCGGGCTGACCGGCAGGTTGGCGATGTTGGGGTTCTTGCGGGCCTCCTCGGCGAGCGCCTGCATGAACTCCTGCATGGCCTGACGGAGCTCCTCGGTGAGGCGGGCGATCTCCTCGTCGGAGGCGTTGTTCTCGAGCGCGTCGCGGAGCGCCTCCTGCGCGTCGCGGAGCCTCTGGGCGGCAAGCGACATGTCGCCGTCCTCGATGCCGAGGGCGACCTGCCAGAGGTAGTCGACCATCGCGCGGAGGTCGTCGTCGTTGCGGGCGTTCTCCAACCGGAAATAGGCGCTCCGGAGGGCCAGGTAGTCGCCGATGTCGTCGAACGTGTCCTCGGGCGCGAGGGTCAGCGTGTCGAGCGCATCGCCAACCGCCGGGGCGGCATTGGCGTCCATGGCGAGGGCGAGGCGCTGCTCGACCACGGCC
>JAEVZM010000686.1 GCA_023392225.1 Pseudomonadota bacterium | reverse complement strand
TCGACGACCTGACCAACGGGCACAAGTTCCAGAACCTCGCCGGTGCCCGCTTCGCCGACTATCTCGACCAGGCCGAGTTCCGCCGCGCCATCCTCGCCGGCAGCGATTTCGGCACCGTGGAAGCCGTCCTTCACCAGGGCGCCTGCGCGGACACCACCGAGTGGAACGGTCAGTACATGCTCGACAACAATTTCACGGTCTCCAAGGAGCTGTTCGCCTGGTGCCGGGCCCACGCCGTGCCGCTGGTCTACGCCTCGTCGGCGGCGGTCTACGGCGCCGGGACCGATTTCCGCGAGGACGCGCCGGACCTCCGTCCGCTCAACGTCTATGGCTGGTCCAAGCTCGTCTTCGATGAATGGCTGGCGCGCCAGGACCACGGCGACACCCGGGTCGTCGGCTTCCGCTACTTCAACGTCTACGGGCCACGCGAGGCGCACAAGGGCCGGATGGCGAGCGTCGTCCACCATTTCGACCAGCAGCTGCGCACCAGCGGCGAGGTCCGCCTCTTCGCCGGCTCGCACGGGGTCGGCGACGGGGAACAGCGGCGCGACTTCATCCACGTCGACGACGTGGTGGCGGCGAACCTCTGGGCGATGGGCGCCGAGACGGCGCACGGCGTCTACAATGTCGGCACCGGCCAGAGCCGGACCTTCAACGACCTCGCCCAGGCGGTGATCGCCGCCCGGGGCGGCGGCCGCGTCACCTACATCCCGATGCCGCCGGACCTCGTCGGCGCCTACCAGGCCTTCACCGAGGCCGACGTCACCCGGCTCCGGGCAGCGGGCTTCGATGCCCCCTTCACCCCGCTCGAGGACGGCGTGGCGCGCACCCTCGCCGCCCTCTGACCCCTCTCAGGCCGCGCTTGCCTCGCGCGCGAGGCCGTCGAGGGCGCCGATCGCCTCCGCGGGAAGCGTGATGTCCGCCGCAGCAAGGTTCTCCCTCAGATGCGCCGGCGACGACGTGCCGGGGATGAGGAGGATGTTCGGGGAGCGCTGCAGCAGCCAGGCGAGCGCGACCTGCATCGGCGTTGCGCCAAGCCGCGTCGCGACGTCGGAGAGCGTCGCCGACTGGAGCGGCGAGAACCCGCCCAGCGGGAAGAACGGCACATAGGCGATCCCGTCGGCGGGGAGGCTGTCGATGAGGGCGTCGTCGTCCCGGTGCACCACGTTGTAGTGGTTCTGGACGCAGACGATGTCGCATATGGCGCGGGCCTCGGCGACCTGAGTCGCGGTCACGTTGCTGAGGCCGATATGGCGGATGAGGCCCTCGCGCTGCAACCCGACCAGCGTCTCGAGCTGCGAAGCGATCGAGCCCTCGGCCGGCCCGAGACCAAACATGATGCGAAGGTTCACCACCTCGATTGCATCGAGCCCGAGGTTCCTCAGGTTGTCGTGCACCGCCGAGACCAGCTCGGGACCGGAATTGGCGCGCAGCCAGCCACCCTCCTCGTCCCGCCGCGCGCCGATCTTGGTCACGAGCATGAGGTCGTCCGGATAGGGGTGAAGCGCTTCGCGGATGATCTGGTTGGTGACGTGCGGGCCGTAGTAGTCGCAGGTGTCGATGTGATTCACGCCGGCGGCGACCGCTTCGCGGAGGACCGCAAGGGCAGCGCCGCGGTCCTTGGGCGGCCCGAAGACGCCCGGGCCGGCAAGCTGCATGGCGCCGTAGCCGAGGCGGTTCACGGTGCGCCCGCCGAGGGTGTAGGTGCTGGTCATGGTCGATCGATCCTTGTCGGTTGCTGCCGAACGGATATATGAAGGATCCTTCAGATTCTGAATTCGCATTCCGATGAGCCCCGCCGCACCCGCTCTCAAGCCCAGAAAGCTGCCGGTTCAGGCGCGCTCGACCGTGACGGTCGAAGCGCTGCAGACGGCGGCCATTCAGGTTCTGGTGCGCGAGGGGCTCCAGCGCTGCACCACGACACGGGTGGCGGCCCGGGCCGGTACGTCGGTCGGCAGCCTCTACCAGTACTACCCCAACCGCGACGCCCTCCTCCGTGCCGTGCTGGAGCGGCATCTCGAGGGCATCGCCGACACCGTCGCGACCGCCTGCCGCGCCAACCACGGACGGCGGGCCGCCGAGATGGGCGCCAGCGTCGTCGCCGCCTACCTGGCCGCGAAGCTCAAGGACCCCGAGGAGTCGCGTGCCCTCTATTCCGTCTCGGAGGACCGGGACGGCGCCGCCATCGCAACGCGGGCCTATACGCGGATGACTGCCGCCACGGCGGAGATGCTCGCCACCGCGGCCGACGGACGCTTCGACGATCCCAAGACCGTCGCCAGCTTCGTGCTCACCGCCATGCTCGGCCCGGTCCAGAGCCTCCTCAAGGGACGGCTGCCGGACGACCTCGAACGGCGCCTCCCCGACGAGCTGACGCGGCTGGTCGTCGCCTATCTCGAGGCCAGCATCCGTCGCTGACGGTGCGCCCCTAGCGCGCGAGCGCCGCCACGGCGTCGGCGACCGCGGCCACCGCGATCGCCCGCATGCAGCAGTCGCCGCCCGGTGTGTCGGCGCAGCGGCGGCGCCGGCATGGCGCCTCCGGCCAGGACGACTGGATCACCACCTGATTGTCGCCATAGGGGCCAGTGAGGCCCGGGTCGGTCGGTCCGTAGAGCCAGATCCCCGGCACGCCCAGCGCCGCGGCGAGGTGCATCAGACCGGAATCGAGGCCGACCGCGAACTCGGCCGCCGCGACGACGCGGGCGAGCTCGGCGCCAGCCATCACCCGCGGCAGGACCACCGCGCCGGGGACGGTGGCAGCGAGGCGCTCGGCCCGCGCCTTCTCGGCGGGATTGCCCCACGGCAGGACGACGCCGCGCCCGGCACCGGCGACGAGCGGCAGCAGCGCCTGCCAATGCTCCTCCGGCCAGAGCTTGGTCACCCAGCTCGCCGCGTGCATCACCAT
>JAEVZM010000671.1 GCA_023392225.1 Pseudomonadota bacterium | reverse complement strand
GCCGCGACCGGTTCGGAACGGCTGGAGGCGTCTACCAGCCCGAGCCCTTGAGCTCCTCGAGGTCGATCGCCAGCAATTCGAGATTGTCGGCGGCGGTGCCGTTGCCCGAGAGCGTGTCGTGCACTGCGCTCCAGAACTTCGAGGACACCTCGTTGTACTTGAGCTTGGTCGCGCCCGAGGGCCGCGCCACGGCGTTGCTGAGCGCGTCCTTCCAGCGCGGGATGATCGGCTGCTGCTCGATGATCTCGGCATCGTCGTAGAGCGAGACGATGGTCGGCATCTCGGACTGGATCAGCGCCCGCTGCTTCTGGATCTCCTTCGAGGTGAGGAACAGCGCCAGCGCGGTCGCCGCCTCGGGCTCCTCGGAGTATTTCGACACCGCCACGTTCCAGCCGCCGAGCGTGGCGGCGGACTGGCCGCCTGGGCCGGCCGGCAGGGTGGCGACGTCGAACTTGCCCTTGATCGGGCTGTCGTCGCCGTTGCCGAGGCTGAAGGCGTAGGGCCAGTTGCGCATGAACACCGCATTGCCGGTCTGCCACACGCCGCGCGACTCCTCCTCGCCATAGGCGAGGACGCCCGGCGGCGAGATCGTGCCGACCCACCCCTTGGCGGTGTCGATGGCGGCCGCGGCCTTGTCGTTGTCGATGGTGATAGTGCCGTCGGGCGAGACGATCTCGCCGCCGCCGAACGACTTCACCCATTCGAGCGCGTCGCAGGTGAGGCCCTCATAGGCGTTGCCCTGCCAGACGTACCCCCAGAGGTCAGCGTTCTCGGTCTTCTCCGCCGCCATGATGCGCTCGGCGGTGGCGGTCAGCTCCTCCCAGGTGGCGGGGACTTTCTCGCCGTGCTTGTCGAGGAGGTCCTTGCGGTAGAACAGCGCCGGCGCCGCCGTGTACATCGGAATGGCGACGAGCTTGCCGTCGACGGTCTGCGATTCCACCACGGCCGGGAAGTGGTCGCCGATGACGTCCTTGGCGGCTGCGCTGAGGTCGAGGAACTGGTCGGCGAGCTGCGGCGCCCAGATCACGTCGGTGAGGTAGACGTCGATCTCGGCATTGCCGGCGGCGAGCCACAGCCGGTACTGGCCGAACTGGTCGGTGGTCGAGGACGGCATCGGCACGATCTTCACCGTGTGCCCGGTGGCCTCCTCGAACTTCGGCAGGACCTCCTCCAGAAACGAGACGTTGCTGCCGGTGGCGCCGGTGACCAGCGCGATCTCGGCGGCCCCGGCTTGGCTTGCCCAGCAGGCGGCCACGGCCGCGCCCAGCATCAGGCGTGCGTACATTCCCTTCCCTCCCTGTTCGCCACTTGCTCGTTGAAGCTTGCAATGGTCAGCGTCCAGAGTGCGAGGCAGATAAGCTCAGGTCAACTCAACTGAATAGCTCAAATTACCTCAAACTGATTGAAGTCCATCAGGCTACCTCCACAGCGCGCCGCCCTTCGGATGGGCGAAGTGGCCAGCGTCCTCACGCCCACCTGCTCGAAACCGACAGCGCCGCTGCCGCTGTTGCTTGACAGCGGCGGCCCGCGCGTCATACGGTCCGATGCAATATAAATCGTGCACTGAAATATCTTGCACGGGCGAGGCGGCAAACGCTCTCGCCGACCAGGAGAGGAAATCACCATGAAGACGCTACGGAAGATTCTCGTCGCGACCGCCATCGTCACCTCGACGGCCGCACTCGCCCAAGGCTCGGCTTCGGCGGAGAGCAAGTTCGCCTGCGCGCCGGGCGACACCTACATCATGAACGTCATGGTCTCCGGCCATCCGTACTGGGTGCCGGTGTTCGAGGGCTTCAAGCAGGCGGCCGAAGCCATGGGCTGCGAGGTCGTCTTCTCGGGTACGCCCGACTACGACATCACCAAGCAGATCGCCTCGTTCGAGCAGGACCTCGTGAAGAAGCCGAAGGGCATCCTTCTCCATCCGATGCAGGCCGACCCCTTCATCGAGCCGATCAACCGCGCCGTCGAGAGCGGCGTCGCCATCGTCACCTTCGCCGCCGACTCGCCGAAGTCGAAGCGGGTTTCCTACATCACCTCCGACAACCTTGCCGAGGCCAAGTACGCGGCGGAGGAGATCGCCGGGCTGATGGAGGGCACCGGCGAATATGCCGTGCTCGAGAACCCCGGGCAGAGCAATCACGACCTTCGGGTCACCGCCTTCATCGACTACATGGGCGCCAACTTTCCGGGGATGAAGCTGGTCGGCCGGCAGGCATCGAACCAGGACTCCAACAAGGCCTACCAGGCGACTCTCGCCATGCTCCAGGCCAACCCCGATCTCGGCGCGATCTGGATCCCCGAGGCGGGCTCGGCCGAGGGTGCCGTCGCCGCCAAGCTCGAGGCCGGGTCCGACGTCATCATCATGCATGCCGACGTGACCCCGACGACGCTCGAGCACATCAAGGCCGGCAACATCCACAAGGCGCTGAACCCGAACCAAGGCATCCAGGGCTACATGGGATTCCTCGCCACCTTCATGGCCGCGCATCCGGACCTGATCGACCCGTTCAACGACTACAAGCGCACCGGCTTCAACCCGATGGGCATTCCCTTCATCGACAACGGCTTCGCCGTGATCACCAAGGACAATGCCGACGATTTCGACCTCAACGTCTACATGGAAGGCCGCTAGCCGCAGGTCTTGCTGACCCGAACGGGCCGCCCCCCGCGCACCCCCGCGGGGCCCCCCCC
>JAEVZM010000663.1 GCA_023392225.1 Pseudomonadota bacterium | reverse complement strand
CCCCCCCCCCGCGGCTCCCCCGCGCATGGCGTCCTTGCCCCTCGCCCGGACAGCCGCGCGCAACGCCCCGCCACCGATCCCGTGGCGCCCGCCCAGGCGGCAGCCGGCGTCGGGACACTTCAGCGATTGATGTCGATTGAAACGACAGGGCGCGGCGATCCCGCCGCGCCGGGCTCCGCGACGCTGCCTACTCGACGATGATCGCCGCCTCGAGGCCGGCGAACTTGGCGAGTTGCGACAGGCGCCTGGCGACCCGCGTGCCGCCGAGCGGCGCGAGGTCCTCCGGCAGGAGCAGCGCCAGAAGCTTGCCCCGCTGCTCAAGCTTCACCCGCCCGATCGCGCCGGGCATGCCGGCCGAGATCAGGTGGCCGATGCGCAGGGTCGCGCCGAGGGCGCGGGCCCGCTCCATGTAGCGGGTCGAGGCCAGCTCGCGGATCTGCGGGCTCAGGCCTTCGTCGATCAGGCCTTCGTGACGATAGAAGTTGGTGAGCGCCAGATAGGCGCGGCCGGGATGATCGACACCGATGAACGTCGCATGCGCGATGAGGTTGAGGCTCTGCACGCCGCGATACTCCGGGTGCGCCCGCCAGCCGATGTCGGTGAGGAGGCAGGCGGCGTGCCGGAGCCGGGCCTCCTCCTCGGTCTCGTCGAGGCCGATGGCGTCAAAGGCCATGGCCGACCAGGCCGGCAGCTCGCGCGCATTCTCCGGCGAGCGGGAGCGCAGCCAGGCGAGCTCCTCGCAGGCGGCGATCAGCGGGTCGAGCGCCTTCTCCTCGGGCGGCAGCAGATCGTAGAGATGCCCTTCGCGGACGCCGAGCGCCGAGAGCACGATCTCCGACGGCTTCATGATACGGATGACCTGGTCGAGAACCACCGCGCCATAGGCGAGCAGCGGCCGGCGATTGCGCGACACGACCTCGATCGAATCGAGCGAGTCGATATCGCGCCGGCCGAGCATCCGGCAGAACTCCGCCGCCTCGGAGGCCTTGATCGAGTACTGGTGCATGACATGAAGGGGATAGCCCTTCTGCCGCATGTGCAGCCGCGCCAGCGAGCGCCAGGTGCCGCCGATCGCGTAGAAGGGCCTCCCCTCCCCGCCCGACAGGACGGTCGATTTGGCGAGCGCATCGGTGACGATCTTCTCGGCCTTCTTGATCGACTTCTGGGACGCCTCCTCGAGGCGCAGCCCGCCGACGGGGAACGTCTCGCCGGTGCCCACCTCCGTGCCGCGCACGTCGATCACCTCGAGGCTGCCGCCCCCGAGGTCGCCTGCGATGCCGTTGGGGTTGTGGATGCCGGAGATGACGCCGAGGGCCGTCAGCCGCGCTTCCTCGGGCCCGGACAGGACGTTGACCGAAACCCCGGTGATCCCCTCGACCGCCTTGACGAAGTCCGGGCCGTTGGAGGCATCGCGGGCCGCGGCAGTGGCCAATACGTGTGTCTCGTTGACGCCGAGCTGCGCATTGAGCGCCTTGAAGCGGCGCACCGAGGCGAGAGCCGAGGCGATCGCTTCCTGGTCGAGCTTGCCGGTGGCCTCGATGCCGCGCGCCAGGCCGCAGAGCTCCTTCTCGTTGAACAGCGGGGTCGCCGAGCGCACGAGCCGCTCGTAGACGACGAGACGGACCGAGTTCGACCCGATGTCGATCACCGCGATCGGACCGGAGCCGTTGAGCCGCCCGGGGGAAAGCGAACCGGGCTTGCCGGCCTTTGACAGTCCGATCCGGTTGCTCATCTCGTCTCCGGCGCCGGTCGCGGTCTCGTCTTCGGTGTTTGCCATGATTCGCCCAGATGCCGACTGGTTCTTCACCCCTCGTCCCAAGGCAATCGGGCTAACGCCTCTTCACCGCAAGGGCAAGGACGCGCTTTTCGGAGGCCCCGAACGAACGGCGGCCGCCGCTAGGCGTCCATGTCGACGTGCCGGGTCTCCGGCCCGACGATCAGGGCGACCAGCGTCAGCAGCCCCATGGCCGAGAGATAGACGCCGACCCAGAACGGGCTGCCGTCGCCGTAGCTCCAGAGGGCGACGGCGATGAACGGCGCCACGGCGGCGCCGAGGATCGACGACACGTTGTAGGAGACGCCGGACCCCGTATAGCGCACGTTTGCCGGAAACAGCTCCGGCAGGAGCGCGCCCATCGGGCCGAAGGTGAGGCCCATCAGCGTGAAGCCGATGACCAGCCAGAGCACGACGCCGAGGTTGCCGTGGTCGAGCAACGGCACCCAGAGGAGGCCGAAGACGATGATCGCGATCGTCACCCAGATCAGCGTCATGCGGCGGCCGATACGATCCGCCAGCGGACCGGAAACCATGGTGAAGATGCCGAAGAAGACCACGCCGAACATCAGCAGCATGACGAAGGTCGTGTAGTCGAAGCCGAGCCCGGGAAGCGCGGCATCGACCGGAGCCCGGCCATAGCTCAGCGAGAAGGTGGTCATCAGGTAGAACAGCACATAGGTCGCGAGCATGTAGAGCGTGCCGAGCACCAGCTCGCGCCGGTTCGTTCGGAACAGGCTGACCAGCGGCACCCGCTGGACCTTGCCCTTCTGCACCGTCCTTTGGAATGCCGGGCTCTCGACGAGCTTCATGCGGACCCACAGCCCGACGATCACCATCACCGCCGAGAACAGGAACGGGATTCGCCAGCCCCATGACAGGAACGCATCCGACGGGCGCGAGGGATCGTCCGAGGGCAGGATCGCGGCGATGATCAGGAAGATGCCGTTGGCCACGATGAAGCCGATCGGTGCACCGAGCTGAGGGAACGTGCCGAACACCGCCCGCTTGCCACTGGGCGCGTTCTCCGTCGCGACCAGCGCCGCCCCGCTCCACTCGCCGCCGAGCGCGAAACCCTGGGCGAGACGGAGGATCACGAGCATCCCGGGCGCCGCCCAGCCCCACATGGCGTAGGTCGGCAGGAGGCCGATCAGGAAGGTGGCAACCCCCATGGTGAGGAGCGCCCCGACCAGCGTGGCCTTGCGTCCATGCCGGTCACCGAGGTGACCGAAGAACACCGCACCGAGCGGCCGGGCGACCATCGCCGCGCCGAACACCGCGAACGAGGCGAGCAGCGCCGTCGTGTCGTTGCCGGAAGGGAAGAAGAGATGCGGAAATACGAGGACCGCCGCCGTCGCGTAGACGTAGAAATCGTAGAACTCGACGGTGGTGCCGACGAGACTGGCGAAGATCACGCGCGAGCGCGGATTGACGGCAGGCGCGGCCGATCCCGCGGCCGGGCCGGAAGTGGCGACGGTTGACATGCGAAGTCCCCTGGAACCTGTGCAGCAGTAAACGCCTGTCGCCCGCTTCTGTTGGCGAATGCGGCCGCCGCCCATGCTCTGGGCCCAGCGGGCATCGCCTGACGGGTTTCGACAGCGCGACCAATGCGCCTTGTCTTTGCCGATTTCAAGCGCCCGGCGCGACCGGAGCCGGAGCGCGGCGGGGCGTCGAAACCGGCAGGCCTGGTGAGCGATCGTCCAGCCCTTCGGCTAGCCGACATCATGCCGATGTCACCGCGCGGCTCGACGCTGGACCTCACGACCTCCGAGTCGGCCGCGCTCCACCTGGTGCACAGCTGGTCGCCCGCCACCCCGGGGGCATCTGGTCGAACGGGGAGCAGCCCGCCTTGATCCTTCGCGCAACGCCAGACTTGCAGTCGCTGACGATCGACGGCGATCCTTATCTTCCCGGCCAGCCGTCGCGCCAGCGGGTGATCGTCTCGCTCAACGGGATCAAGGCGACCAAAGTCGAGCTGGTTCCGGGCGACCATACGATCGTCGTGCCGGTCACCGACGAGGTCCGTGCGACACCCGCTGACGGCAAGGCGCTCACCATCGAATTCCGCTTCCCCGATGCGATCAGCCCCCTGGCGCTGGGGCTCTCCACCGACCAGCGCAACCTCGCACTGCTTCTCCGCTCGGTGACCGTGAACTGACCGCCCCAGCGGGCGACCGTCGCGGCGCTCAGTCGGTGCGTGCACCCTTCCGCAGCGGTTTCGGCGAGTTCGTCTTCAGCGACTTGCCCCGCCCGGAGAGGCTGGGGTTGGTCATGAAGTACTGGTGCACGTTGAACGGCGCCTCACCCTTCTGGCGGACGATGCGCTCCGACGTGCCGTCCGGGAGCACCGCCCAGCTCTGCTGGTTGTCGGCGAGGTTCGCGACCATGATCTGGTCGAGGATCTGCTCATGGACGGTCGGATTCTCGATTGGCACCATCGCCTCGACCCGGCGGTCGAGGTTGCGGGGCATCATGTCGGCGGACCCGATGTAGACCAGCGCCTCGGGCGACGGCAGGCCGTGGCCGTTGCCGAAGCAGAAGATGCGGGCGTGCTCGAGGAACCGACCGACGATCGACTTGACCCGGATGTTCTCGGAGAGGCCGGGAATGCCGGGACGCAGGCAGCAGATGCCGCGCACGACCAGGTCGATCGAGACACCGGCCTGGCTCGCGTCATAAAGCTCATCGACGACTTCCCGGTCGACGAGGCTGTTCATCTTCATCCAGATCGCCGCCGGCCGCCCGGCCTTGGCGTGCGCGACCTCGGCCGCGATCAGCTCCCGGATCCGGGGTCGAAGCGCGATCGGCGAGATCGCGATCTTCTCGAGCTCACCGGGCTCGGAATAGCCGGTGATGTAGTTGAAGATGCGGGCAACGTCGTGAGCGATGCTCGGGTTCGCGGTGAAGAACGACAGGTCTGTGTAGATGCGGGCGGTGACCGGATGATAGTTGCCGGTGCCGATGTGGACGTAGCTCGACAGCTGCCCACCCTCGCGCCGGACCACCAGCGACAGCTTGGCGTGGGTCTTCAGCTCGATGAAGCCGTAGACCACCTGCACGCCGGCGCGTTCGAGGTCGCGTGCCC
>JAEVZM010000661.1 GCA_023392225.1 Pseudomonadota bacterium | reverse complement strand
GGCCAGGCTCGCGCCGTGGACCACCTCGCGACCGCGATACGACTTGCCGAGGCCATGGGCGACCAGCCAGCCGCGACCGCCGGCGTCCGGCACCAGCCGCGACGGCGGCGCCAGCTCGCGGTTCTGCGCATGGGCAGACCCGTTCCCCGACTTCTGTGCGGGCTTGCGGCCGAATAGGCTGGTCAGGCTCACGCGCGGCTCCCTTGCCTGCAGCCGGGCATAGGCGTTCGCATGCGTCCTGTCGAGATCAGTTCGTGGCCGGGGCCGCGTCGGATGTGCCCTCGCCTTCCTTCTTCTTCTTGACGTCCGGCGTGATCACCATGCGGATCGACTTGCCCGGCGTCTGCTCGACCCGCGCCTTGCCGGTGGCCATGTCGATGACCAGGCGGTCGGCGGCCAGCACGTCCTTGCCCTGGCTCAGCACCACGTTGCCCGAGAGCACGATGGTCTGCGCCTTGTTGTCGACCACCGCCTGCGAGCCGGTGATGGTCTGCTTGCCGGAATTGACGTAGACGGTGCCGGTCGCCTCCATCCGCGAGAAGCCGTTCTGGTCGGTGGCGTCGGACCCCTTGGCCGAATAGAGCTTGATCTGCGCCGCCTTCATGGTGGTGTCGCCGCGCCGCACCGTGACCCCGCCCGAGAAGGTGGAGATGCGCTGGTCGCCGTCCTCGACGATCTCGAGGGTCTGGGCATCGACCTCGATCGGTCCGTTGCCCTTCTTGCTGAAGCCGGTGAACAGGTCCGTCGACTGGGCCTGGGCCGGCAGCGCCGCGAACAGCGCGGCGACCAGCATGGCCGGGACGAGGAGGCGGGTCATCTTCATGTCGAATCGTCCGAGACTGTTTCCTGGGTTCCCGAGGGGCCGGCGGCCGGCGCAGGCGCGGCTCCGGCATCGGCATCGGCCGGTGCCTTTTCCGGCGCCGCCTCCTCGGGAGGCTCGTAGTGCAGTTTCACGTTGCCCCGGAAGAAAATGTGCTTGCCACTGTCGAGCACCTCGATGGAGTCGGAGGTGATCTGCCCCTCCTTGCCGCGCAGCATGACGCCGGTGTCGGAGAACACCGTGCCCTTTCCCATGTCCACGTCGGCCTTCTCGAGGCGGCCGGTATAGCCGTTGTCGGTGGTGATATCGATGCCGCCCTCGAGATTGAGCTTCTGGGTATTGGCGTCATAGACGCCGGCCTTGGCGATGAGGTTGGCGCGCACGCCCTCGGATACGGCGAACTTGGCGTCGATCGTCTCGAGCTCCACGACCTTTGGGTTGCCCAGCGCCTGCACCGCCTTGGCGGCGGTGACCTCGTAGGACTGCTTGGTGCCGTCGAAGCCGGAGATGTGCGGCTTGTCCATGGTGATCTCGCGGGTGTCGAGATCGATGCCCGAGAGCGTCAGCGCCGGCAGGCCGTCGCCCTTCTCGCCGAGGGTCATGAACAGGAAGAAGCCGACCACCGAGACCGCGGCGATCGCCGGCAGGCCGATCTTGAGGAAGCGGACGTGGCGCGAATGGCGCGCCGCCGCGAGGTAGTAGGCGGCACCGCGCTCCTTGGTGGGATCGAAGCGGATGTTGCGGGTGCCGGAGGCGGCAGCCGCCCGGGCCGCGGCGGCCTGGGCACCGGGGACATAGGTACGGCCCGGCGCCGGAACCGGCAGCCCGGCGGACCCGTCATCGTCCTCGTAGTCCTCGTCCGCGGCGTCCTCGTCGGCGAGAGCCGCCTCGGCCGCCCAACCCGCGGGATCATCGTCGAAAGGCCCGGCATAGGCGTCCTCGCCCTCGGACACCGCATCCCAGGCCGCGTCGGCGGGCGGCAGGGCCGGCGGCTCCACCGGGCGGCGGACGCGATCCTCGTACCAGAGCGGCGCATCCCCTGGGTCCGCGGCCGGGTCGGCGGCCGTTTCGCTCCAGTAGGCTTCGTCCTCGGGCGGATAGGTGCTGTCGCGCAGATCGTCGTCGGCCTGACGATTCTCGTCCTCAGGCGCGCGGCGCGATCTCCGTGACTGATAGAAGTAGTCCGTCATCACCTCGGCCCGCCTGGCACGGCGGGAGCTACAGCGTCATTGTGGACTTATAGTGGCCGGCGGGCAATCCGGCGAGAGCCGGCCTTTGCGGACCCCGCATCAGGCCTCGGGAAGCACCAGCCGCGCCTCGAACCCGGACGACCGCCCGCTCGCCGGTGACCGCAGCTCGAGCCGGCCGCCCATGTGGCGGGCGAAGGACTCGGCGATCGCGAGCCCCAGCCCCGCGCCGCCGGCGCCGGTCTCGCCCCGCCGGAAGCGCCCGGTGAGGTCGGCCAGCGCAGACGGCGGCACCACGGCACCACCGTTGCTGACGCTGAACGTCCCATCGGCCGTGACGGCGACCGTCACCGGCTCGTCCGGCGCACCGTGCACCAGGGCGTTCTCGAGGAGGTTGCGCATGACGATGGCGAAGGCATCGACGTCGACCGCGCGGACCACCGCGGTGCCCGGCGGCACGCGGGCCTCGATGCGCTCGCCCGCCCCGCCCCGCATGTCGCGCTCGTCGACCCCCCTGCGCAGCACCGGCACGAGGTCGCGGG
>JAEVZM010000656.1 GCA_023392225.1 Pseudomonadota bacterium | reverse complement strand
TTCGCCCGGGCCTGACCCGGGGCCCGGATACCCAATTCTATTCAGCGGATCGGGTAGAATCGGGATCGTGGCTTGCACTGGGGACGTCGCGTCCGCTTGGCACGACGTCCGTCCCTGACAGGCTCGGGTGACTCGGGTGATCCGCCTCTCCGTGCGATGCCAGCGCGCAATTCCACCTTCCCCACTCGTCGTTTCGATTGATCCTTTCGGCTGAGAATTCGCCCCAGAAGGACCGCAAGGCGGTGGCCGGGCGTGCACCGCTAGTGTAGCGTGCAACGGGGATGTTGGGGGAAGTCGTGGCGCCGCCCGTGCTGGCGACCGCTGGTCGCAAATTCGCTTACTGCATCAAAAGGATCGGTCCGGTCTGTCGCCCGCGATGGGTCGAGACGGCGCCGCTGCTGCGCCTCATGGGCCTCGTCCGGTTGGGTCGGTGTGGCAAGCGCACGTCGACCGAGATGACGCTTTGCCCGCTGATCGTGATCGATGGGCCTCGGCGGCCGGACCCCGCCTAGATGGTATCGCCGCCGTCACGCGAACCGCGCTCCCCGTGCGAGCAACCGTGAAACACGCCTATGCCACGGTCTTCCGCAGCATCGGCACCCTCTACCGGCTCTGCACGCTTCCCCACCTCGTCGCGACCCTTGCGGGGATAGCGTTTCCAATTATAGCAAGCGCGTATCTCAGCCGCGGTTTCGTGGCTCCTCTGCCTCCTCTCCTGCAGTTCCTTCCGCTCGCGCTGGCGGCGGTGCAACTGCTCTGCGGCGCAATCATCCTGTCCGCCACCCATCGCCTCTTTCTCTTCGACGATCGACGCCCGGGCGTCTTGTTGCCGCTCTCGTTCGACCGGGCTCAGCTCTACTTCATCGCGATCCCGATCGTCGCTGCACTCGCCTGGACAGCGTTTACGATCGCTGGGGCAGTGGCGACCTCGCTCGTGGTCGGGACGCTGTTCGGTCCCTCGGGGATTGCCGGGCTGGTCTCATTTCTCATGGGCCTTGCCATCTCGGCTTGGCTCTTCTGCCGCCTGGTCTCCCTCCTTCCGCTCATCGTTGCAACGAACCGGCTCGCCATCCGTCGCGCTTGGCGCGAATCGCGCGGCCACGCGTGGCGGATTCTCGGGGTGCTGGCGGCAGGGTTGCTGCCCGTCGCTGTAGTCTTTCTGGCGGTCGGCTACAGCTTCATACGCCTCGTGCTGCCAGCTCCCGGCACCTCGCCGGAAGCGGTGCGCGAGCTCCTGTCGACGGAGCGCATCCTGGCTCTCTCCCTGATCAACGCGGCGGTGACTGTGGTCATCGCCGTTCCGGCCGCGGGTATCTTCTCCGCGCTCCTGTGCAACTGCTTCAAGGCGCTGTCCGGGTATCCACCCGACACGCGGTTCCTTCCACCGGACCCGTGATGGGACGGGGCGCCCGGAGCGACCGCCCGAGCCTGACCCGGATCTTCTGATGCTTGTCTGCTTCGCGAGGAGGGCTCGAAGCAGGCCAAACGCTCCCGAACTTGTCCCCGTCGCCGGAACCGGGCGCATAATCGTTGCGTCTCTTCCCGGCCGGGGGGCGGCGCCCGGTACCGGCGCCGGTCGTCGTCGGAAGGAATCGGCGCCCGCGCCGGCGGAACCCCGTTGCCACGACGGGTCCGGCCGCCGTCCCGGGGTGCCGCCCGGAAGGCCCGCCGGCACTATGACCGGCTGTGCGGATCGCGCACCTTAAGGGCGTCCGGCCTGCCGCAACCAGACCAGCGGCAGTCGGGCGCACCGGAGAGCGGACCGGGTGGCGACAAGTCGCCGGGCGGGCGCGGCGGATGCGCCCTTTTCCGGTCCTCCCCTCGCGGAGGGCCATTCGGGTGCCCCCGACGCGCCCGCCTCCCCCGGCACGTCGCCGGGGGGACCGTCACTGACGCATGCCCCGGCCCGGCAGCGGGCGCGGGATCGATGGCGCGTGTCCCGATGCCGCAAAAACACCCCGTGGCGGCGGCGCGACGGCACGAGGGCTGCATCACCGAGGTTGCGCAGGCCGGGCTGCTTGCGATATGGCCGCGGAACCCAGACATGCGCCACGCCGAATGACCCAGGACGCCATCAGCCTCGAAGAGCTTCCCGACCGCCAGCTGCGGCGAGCCAACGGGCCGCTCTACCGCCAGCTTGCGAACGTGCTTCGCGAGCCGATCGCCAGCGGCACCTTCCCGATCGGCGCGAGCCTGCCCAAGGAAGCCGAGATCGCCGAGCGCTTCGGCATCAGCCTGATCACGGTCCGCCAGGCGCTCCGCGAGCTCGCCGCCGACGGCCTCATCCGCAAGCGCTCGGCCAAGCCCGCGGTGATCGCGGCGCGCGAGCCGCCGATCCGCCTCGCCTGGAGCTTTCGCAGCTTCGGCGACATCGCCGCCTACACCCAGGACGCCGAGCTCACCATCAAGAGCTACCGGCAGGAGGACTCGGATGTCGCCCGCGAGATCTTCGGCCTCGACGGGCGGCAGCGCTGCTTCTGCCTCCGCGGCATCCTCACCGTGCGCGGCCGGGCGGATACCCAGGTCACCAGCTACTTCCCGCCCGACGTCGGCAGGCGGCTCAACCGGAAGGACTTCGACGACGTCCTGATCTTCCGCTCGGTGCAGAAGCACCTCGGCCTTCGCCTCGCCGCCGCCGCCATCTCGGTCAAGGCCGAGCTCGCCGACGAGGACGTCGCCCGCGACCTCAATTGCGACGAGGGCGCCGCCATCCTCGCGGTCGAGATGCTCTACCGCTCCGAGGCGCAGGAACCGATCGAGTTCACGGTCGCCCGCCACCGCGGCGACGCCTACACCCTGACCTACGACGCCCCCAACGACATCTCCTGAGCCGCCTCCGGCGAAGGGCCGACGGCCGCGCCCGGGGAGACGTTTTGTCGTTTACGGCCGCAAAATATTATAATAGCATCATACCAACGATGCGGCGCGCCCCTCGCGGGGGCAGCGCGGCACGACGGGACCGACCGGACAACG
>JAEVZM010000625.1 GCA_023392225.1 Pseudomonadota bacterium | reverse complement strand
CGCCGAAGCCGCGCCGTCCGGCCGCGAAATGCTCCTCGTGATGATGGTGGCCATGGTGATGGCGGCAGTGGTGATGGTTGTGCACGATTTCGTCTCCTTACGTTATATCGTGAGATGTATCTGGAGTGGATGTCGCCGATTGTCAAGATATATCGCAAGATAGGTCGCAGAATGGATTGGGCGAGGGTGCGCATGCTGCCTCCGGTTGACACACGGCGGCTTCTCGCCGATAGCCGGAGGAGCCGCGGGCGTGGCGAAACTGGTAGACGCAACGGACTTGGGAATACTTGAGTGCCCGGCGGGAAACCGCCGGTGCAGAACCGCTCAAAGTCGGGGAACCCTTGGCTGGGAATCCCGAGCCAAGCCCCGGAGGGGATTACCCGACGGGGAAGGTGTAGAGACTAGACGGGCGGCACCTACAGCGCGAGCCGGATCGCAGCGCGTCATGGTGAAGGGATAGTCCAGACCACAAATCCCGCCGGTTCGGCGGGAGCGGCGAAAGCCGTAGCTGGTAAGAAAATCCGTAGGGCGAAAGCCCGTGCCGGTTCGAGCCCGGCCGCCCGCACCATTTGCAGTTCAGGAGCCGCAGAGCTCGGCTGCAGAGCGGGCCGGTTCGCGTAGAATACCGTGATTGAAGATCAGCGTGACCGGATAGACGCGGTCGCTGCGCCGGAAGTTGAACTTGATCTGTCCCGGATCATCATACTCAAGGCGGGTCATGACGAGATACTCGTCTGACTTCAGATCCACGCGAACCCCGTTTCCTGAAGGTGTGACGTAGTCCTCCTGCGCGAATCCCCCAACGAAATCGCAGAGTCTCGTCGCCTCCACGCATCGGTCATCGCCTTCGCAGACGATGAGTCTTCGTTCTCCGATGTAGACCCTGTCGCCCGGCCGCCCGAGCAAGAGACCGAAGACTGTCGACCGGCCCTGTGAGCCCATCATGTAGCCGAGAGAATCTGGCTGGATCACAAAGTCACCGCGGGCGATCTCTCCTTCGCGCCGGAACGCGAAAACGGTCCATTGTTCGACCAGGGGTGACATGGCGCCGCTCCATTGGCGCGCGAGGCTCCCGGAGTCGCAAGCTCCCAGCCCATGCAGTGCCAAGAAGCAGGTCAGTGACAGGAAGAGGCTGCTCAATTTCGAAACCTTCACTTGGCAGGATCGCGCCGCGACTTCACAAATCCTGCCCAAAGGCACACTAGCACGCACTGGCGTCCACTAGGCTTGGCGCCACACCGTGCAAACTACCGCGGGGGGCTTCGCGTCCTGCCGATGCGGTCGCCGCGCTGGAGGCGGGCTCCGGCCGGCGCGTGATGGTGAGCTGGTTCACAGCAACTGCATTGCTTTCTTCTTCACAAATCCGGCACAGATACCTAATACGACCGCACAGATCGCGATGATCGGCTGGATCGTCGCCGAGAGCCGCATCGGATTCCGCCGCGACCATGATTTCCCAGAAGGCCAAATACGCGCTCCGGGCGCTCGTCTCGCTTGCGCAGGCGCCGAAGGGCGAGCCGGTGTTCATCTCGGATATCGCCGACCAGCAGTCGATCCCGAAGAAGTTCCTCGAGCAGATCCTGCTCGACCTCAAGCGCCACGGCATCCTCCTCAGCCGGCGCGGCAAGTTCGGCGGCTATCAGTTGCTCAAGGACCCCTCCGAGATCACCTTCGGCAGCGTGCTCAGGATCATCGACGGGCCGCAGTCGCCGCTGCCCTGCCTGTCGCGGATCGCCTATCGCCGCTGCGACGACTGCAAGAGCGAAGGCGACTGCGAGATCCGCCGGGTCTTCGCCGAAGTGGTCGAGGCCGAGCGGAACGTGCTCGACCGGCGCACCATCGCCGACGCGCTCCAGTCGGAACCGGAACCGGCCAAGCGCGCCAAGGGCAGCAAGGCCGGCAAGGCCGCCTACGCCAGCGTCGACTGATCCGGCCGCCAGGCGGCCCGCAGCCCTTCCGCAAGCCCGAGCGGCGGCCGCCATCCGGCCGCCCGGGACTTTCCCGTGTCGACCTCGAGCGAGGCAACCAGTCCCTCCGCCATGCCGCGGCGTCCCGCGGCGGCGAGGCCGGCGTGGAGCAGGCGCTGCGGAAACGGAACCAGCCGCGGACGCAGCCCCATCGCGTCGCCGAGCATCGTCACGAACTCGGGCGTCGCCGGCTGGTCGTCGTCGGCGAGGAGGAAGGCCTCGAAGCCGCGATTGTCGTGCGCCAGGCGCCACGACACGAAGTCGGCGAGGTTGGCGACGCCGAGGAAGGCGCGCCGGTTGCGGACCGAGGCGAGGGGGAGGGGGATGCCGCTGCGGAGCGCTGCGGAAAGCCTGCCGAGATTGCCCGGCGCGTCGCGGCCGTGGACCAGCGGCGGTCGCATGACGGTCACCGCCATGCCTGAGCGCGCGGCGAGCGCGGCAAGACCGTCCTCCGCCTTCGCCTTGCTCGCCCCGTAGGGACCGGCGGGTCGGAAGGCGTCCGATTCGCGGAACGGCGCACGGCCGTCCGTGGTGGTGCCGTGCACTGCGATCGAGCTGGCGAAGACGAAGTCGCGGACGCCGGCCGCGGCCGCAGCCTCCGCCAGCCGCAGCGTGCCGCGCGTGTTGACGATCTCATAGGCTTCTGCGTCGCCGGACGCGCCGTCGAGGCGGTGGGCGAGGCCGGCGAGATGGACCACGGCGTCGATGCCGGCCAGCGCGTCGGCCCAATCGGTGCTCGCATCGATGCGCGCGATCCGCACGCTCCGGACGGCGCTCGGGGGATTGGTCGCGCTGGTCCGAATCGCGGCCGTGCACCCGGGGAGCGCGGCGACGACATGACGGCCGATGAAGCCGTTGGCGCCGGTGACGAGGACGCTTCGGGTCGGGTTCATCGGGACGGGTCTTCCTCGCGCGATTGCGGCGCGGGAGAGGCTAGCAGGGCCGATCCCGCCGGGGAAATCCGTGGATGCCGGAAAAGGCGCTGAAATGCGGTTCCTTCTGCGGTGCAGCACGCGACCCTTATGAGGCCGCTTTTCCCTCCGGTGCGGGCACGACGGAATGATTTTGCGCAAGTTAATTGGAATTCACAATTGACAATCCCGACCGACTAGGTCGAGATAAGGGGGTATTAACAACGGGAGTGGGGTCCCATGAGCTTCGCCACGACTTACGGTTCCGGCCGTCTGCGACGTTGCCTGAGCATCCTCGCCATCGCCGCCGCCTTCGGCACGGTCCTCTCCGTCACGGCCTTCGCCGATACCACCATCCTCAACGTCTCCTACGACCCGACCCGCGAGCTCTATCGCGAGTACGACGCCGCCTTCGCGGCGCACTGGAAGGAGAAGACCGGCGAGACGGTCACCGTCGAGCAGTCGCATGGCGGCTCCGGTGCCCAGGCCCGCGCGGTCATCGACGGCCTTCCGGCCGATGTCGTGACGCTGGCGCTCGAGGGCGACATCAACAGGATCGCGCAGGCCGGGTACCTGCCGGCGGACTGGCGCGGCCGCCTCCCGGACAACTCCACGCCCTACACCTCGACGATCGTGTTCCTGGTGCGCAAGGGCAACCCGAAGGGCATCGCCACCTGGGGCGACCTCATCAAGGACGGGGTCGAGGTGATCACCCCCAACCCGAAGACCTCGGGCGGCGCCCAGTGGAACTTCCTTGCCGCCTGGGACTGGGCGAACACCGAGTTCGGCGGCGACGAGGCGAAAAACATCGCGTTCGTCACCGCGCTCTACAAGCACGTGCCGGTGCTCGATTCCGGCGCCCGCGGCGCGACCACGACGTTCGTCCAGCGCGGCATCGGCGACGTGCTGCTCGCCTGGGAAAACGAGGCGTTCCTCGCCGTCAACGAGCTCGGCCCGGACCAGTTCGACATCGTCGTGCCGCCGTCCTCGATCAAGGCCGAGCCGCCGGTGGCGCTGGTCGAGAAGAATGCCGACCGCAAGGGCACCCGCGCGGTCGCCGAGGCCTATCTCGACTACCTGTACAGCGACGAAGGGCAGAAGATCATCGCCCGCCACTTCTACCGGCCGGCCAACCCGGCGGCCGCCGATCCCGAGGACATGAAGCGCTTCCCCGACGTCAAGCTGGTGTCGATCGACGACCCGGTCTTCGGCGGCTGGGCGAAGGTGACGCCGAAGTTCTTCGCCGACGGCGGCATCTTCGACAGCATCTACCGGCCCGGCAACTAGGACGAGGGGAGACATCCCGATGGCGTCCAGCACCCCCTGGACGTTCAGGAAGCCGAGCATCATCCCGGGCTTCGGGCTGGCGCTCGGTTTCACGCTGAGCTACCTCAGCCTGATCGTCCTCATCCCGCTCGCCGGCCTCATCATCTACACCGCGCAGCTCGGCTGGCCCGAGTTCTGGCGCCTGGCGAGCGATCCCCGCACGCTCGCCGCGCTCCGTCTCAGCTTCGGCGCGTCGTTCCTCGCCGCGGCGATCAACGCGGTCTTCGGCCTGATCGTCGCCTGGGTTCTGGTCCGCTACGAGTTTCCCGGCCGCCGGCTGATCGACGCCTTCGTCGACCTGCCCTTCGCCCTGCCGACCGCGGTCGCCGGCATCGCGCTCACCGCGCTCTATGCGCCGAACGGCTGGATCGGGCAGTTCTTCGCCCCGCTCGGCATCAAGATCGCCTACACGCCGGTTGGCATCGTCATCGCGCTCGTCTTCATCGGACTGCCCTTCGTGGTGCGCACCCTCCAGCCGGTGATGGAGGAGATCGATCGCGAGGTCGAGGAGGCTTCGGCGACGCTCGGCGCCTCGCGGTTCCGCACGATCCGGAGCGTCATCTTGCCGACGCTCCTGCCGCCGCTCCTCACCGGCTTCGCGCTGGCGCTTGCCCGCGCCGTCGGCGAGTACGGCTCGGTGATCTTCATCGCCGGCAACATCCCCTATGTCTCGGAGATCGCGCCGCTGCTCATCGTCGTGAAACTCACCGAGTTCAACTACCCGGCGGCGACCGCGATCGCGACGCTGATGCTGCTCATCTCCTTCGCGTTGCTGCTGGCGATCAACCTGATCCAGGCCTGGAGCCGCAAGAGGTACGGCAATGTTTGACGCGACCGCCCCGCTGGTCGTGCCGGCGCAAAGCCGACGCCGGGCGACGACCGAAAGCCGCTGGGCGCGCTGGGCGCTGATCGCCGTCGCGATCGCCTTCCTGCTCGTCTTCCTGCTCATCCCGCTGGTTGTGGTGTTCTTCGAGGCCTTCTCGAAGGGCGTGGTGTCCTACTTCTCGGCGATCACCGAGAAGGATTCGCTCGCCGCGATCCGCCTCACCGTCCTCGTCGCGGCGATCTCGGTGCCCGCCAACCTCGTCTTTGGCGTCGCCGCGGCGTGGGCCATCGCCAAGTTCGAGTTTCGGGGCAAGAGCTTCCTCATCACCCTCATTGACCTGCCGTTCTCGGTGTCGCCGGTAACCGCGGGCCTCATCTACGTGCTGATCTTCGGCGCCCAGGGCTGGATCGGCCCGACGCTGATGGATCACGGCATCCAGATCATCTTCGCCGTGCCCGGCATCGTGCTCGCGACGATCTTCGTCACCTTCCCCTTCGTCGCCCGCGAGCTGATCCCGATCATGCAGGAGCAGGGCACGCAGGACGAGGAGGCGGCTCTGTCGCTCGGGGCAGGGGGCTTCCGCACCCTCCTCAAGGTGACGCTGCCCAACATCAAGTGGGCGCTGCTCTACGGCGTCCTGCTTTGCAACGCCCGGGCGATGGGCGAGTTCGGCGCGGTGTCGGTGGTCTCGGGCAAGATCCGGGGCCAGACCAATACCATGCCGCTCCATGTCGAAATTCTCTACAACGAGTATCTTGGCGTTGCCGCCTTCGCGGTGGCCTCGCTCCTGGCGCTGCTGGCCATGGTCACCCTTGCCGCCAAGACCGCTCTTGAATGGCGCTACGCCGACGAGATCGCCGCCCAACGCAAACACTGAAGGAAACAGGATCGATGCAGACAGCCCGTTCCGAAGCGACCTTCCCGACGGTGGTGTCGTCCGGTACGCTGCCGCCGCGGCAGCAAGCGTGGGGTGCCCCCGTGGACGTCACCGTCGAGCACGTGGTCAAGGAGTTCGCGGAGACGCCGGCTCTTCACGACGTCTCGCTGAAGATCGAGGCCGGCGAGCTCGTGGCGCTGCTCGGGCCGTCGGGCTCGGGCAAGACGACGCTGCTCAGGGTCCTCGCCGGGCTCGAGTTCCCGACCGCGGGACGCGTGCTGTTCGGCGGTGAGGATGCCCTCGGCCTGTCGGTGCAGGAGCGGCACATCGGCTTCGTGTTCCAGAGCTACGCGCTGTTCAAGAGCATGAAGGTGTTCGACAACATCGCCTTCGGCCTCAACGCGCGGCCGGCCCGCACCCGCCCGTCGAAGGCGCAGATCCGCGACAGGGTGATGGAACTGCTCGACCTGGTGCAGCTCACCGGGCTCGAGAACCGCTATCCGACCCAGCTCTCCGGCGGTCAGCGCCAGCGCGTCGCGCTCGCCCGGGCGCTCGCCATCGAGCCGCGCATCCTGCTCCTCGACGCGCCGTTCGGCGCGCTTGATGCCAAGGTGCGGCGCGACCTTCGCCGCTGGCTTCGCGAGATCCACGAGCAGACCGGCCACACCACCGTCTTCGTCACCCACGACCAGGAGGAGGCGGTCGAGCTCGCCGACCGCATCGTCGTGCTCAATCGCGGCAAGATCGAGCAGATCGGCTCGCCCGACGAGATCTACGATCGTCCGGCCTCGGCCTTCGTCGCCGGCTTCATCGGCGAATCGAGCGCGCTGCCGGTGCGGATCGAAACCGGCCGCATGCTGCTCGAGGATCGCCAGGTCGACGTTCCCGTCACCGATGCGGACGGCAACCGAACGCTGGTGTTTCGCCCGCACGACGTCGAGATCACCAGCCGCCCGGGCAGCATCGGCGGCCGGGTGATTGCCGAGCGCCGCCACGGCGCCAGCCGTCGTCTCGACATCGAGGTCGGCATGCGGCGGCACCGGACCGAGGTCGACGTCCCGGCCAATGGGCCTCGTGCGCAGAAGGGCGACAAGATCAGCTTCCTGCCCACCAAGTGGTGGCTGTTCGACGCCTGATCGAGCAGCGTCGCGACGGTATCGCGACCCTCGGCCATGGCCTTCCGTGGCCGCTCCGCTATCCTGATGGGAGAGTGGAGCGTCTCGGAGGACCTAGTCTCGCATGATATCCCGCTGGCAGTGGTTCCTCCTGCGGCTCGCCCGCCAGCTCTGGGTCCGAGTGACCCTCTTCTCGCTGGCCGGTATCGCTACGGCGCTGATCGGTATTGGTCTCGCGCGCTACGTGCCGCAGTCGCTCGCCGACAGCATCGGCTCGGATTCGATCGACGACATCCTCAACATCCTTGCCAGCAGCATGCTGGCGGTGACGACCTTCTCGCTCGCGACGATGGTCTCGGCCTACGGCGCGGTGACGAGCAACGTGACGCCGCGCGCCGCCAGGTTGCTCCGTGACGACACCACCGCCCACAATGCGCTCGGCACGTTCATCGGCTCCTTCCTGTTCAGCCTCGTTGGCATCGTGGCGCTGAGCACGGGCGCCTATGGCCAGCGTGGGCGGGTCATCCTGTTCGTCGCGACGGTCATCGTGATCGTCTTCATTGTCGTCACCATGCTGCGCTGGATCGACTATCTCTCGCGGCTCGGCCGGGTCGGCGAGACCATCGACCTCGTCGAGAAGGCGACCCGGCAGGCCCTGGACGAGCGGGTGAAGTTCCCCGGCCTCGGTGGCCGGGTGCTAAGGTCGCCCGACGAAATCCCGGAGGGTGCCCGTCCGGTCTTCGCTACGGCGATCGGCTACGTCCAGCACATCGACATGCAGGCGCTCGCCGATTTCAGCGGGGACGAGCGCGAGGTCTTCATCACCGCGCATCCGGGGGCCTTCGCCGACCGGGTACGGCCACTCGCCCGCGTCACGGGGCCGGTGGACGACGCCGGGCTGGAGCAAGTACGCGCGGCGTTCTCGGTTGGCAACGATCGCTCCTTCGACCAGGATCCGCGTTTCGGCCTCTGCGTGCTCGGCGAGGTCGCCTCGCGGGCGCTGTCGCCGGGGATCAATGATGCCGGTACGGCGATCGACGTGCTGGGTCGCGGCGAGCGTCTCCTCAGCGAATGGTCGGAAGAGCGACGCGAGGGGGGCGTGACCGAGGTCAACTGGCCGCGGGTCCGGATGCCGCCCATCCACGCGGCGGACGCACTCGACGACCTCATCGGCCCGATCGCTCGCGATGGCGCCGGGATCATCGAGGTTCAGCTGCGCCTGTTCAAAGTGCTGCGCGCTCTTGCGCTCGCCGGTGATCCCGAGATGGCGATCGCCGCTCGGCGGCATGCCGAGCTGGCGCTCGCCCGCGCCGGCAAGGCGCTCGACATGGACGAGGAAAAGGCGCGCCTCCGCGCGCTCGCCGACGACTTCATGATCTGACGGCGCGCTGCCTCCGAAACTCGCTCCGGTCCCGCGCGTTGTCATTCCCGGGGCGCGT
Organism: Pseudomonadota bacterium; assembly: GCA_023392225.1. Lineage (GTDB taxonomy): Bacteria > Pseudomonadota > Alphaproteobacteria > Rhizobiales > Kaistiaceae > Bauldia. The sequence goes on along the minus strand of JAEVZM010000625.1, from coordinate 2,101 downwards.
CGGGATGGACGCGGCGCGCCATATCGAGTCTCCTGCAAGAGACGTGATTCGGGGTGATGAATGCATCTGACGCGACGGAGCGTGCTGGCGGGCCTTCCCCTTCTTGTCGCCGGCTGCGCCACCTACCAGCCGCCGGGGGTTGTGGGGTCCCAGTACGATCCCGCCTACGTGATGATGTATGGGCCGGTGCCAGGAGAGCCGTTTCCGGTGCCGGCGGTCGACCTCAGCCAGGTCGATCCTCGCTTCTATCGCCGTGAGGTCGAGTATCCGGGCAACCAGCCGCCGGGCACGATCATCGTCGACCCGAATGCGCGCTATCTCTATCTGGTTCTCGAAGGCGGGCGGGCGCTCCGCTACGGCGTGGGCGTCGGGCGCACCGAGGCGTTCAACTTCGTCGGCGAGGCGGTGATCCAGCGGAAGGCCGAGTGGCCGTCCTGGACGCCGACGCCCGACATGATCGCCCGCGAACCCGACCGCTACGGCCCCTATGCCGGGGGCCTGCCGGGCGGGCTCGACAATCCGCTCGGCGCACGCGCGCTCTATCTCTACGAGAACGGCCGCGACACGCTCTATCGCCTCCATGGCACCAACGAGCCCTGGAGCATCGGGCGCAAGGTGTCCTCCGGCTGCGTTCGCCTGCTCAACCAGGACATCATCGACCTCTATGGCCGGGTACCGGTGGGCAGCCGAGTCTTCGTGCTTCCGGCGGGCGGCTACTACGCGACCTAGCGCGACGGCGCTTATTTTGTTGCGCTGCAATGTGAAGCAGCCTATATGCACCGTACGGGCGCTTCGCCCGACCACGCAGGCGGCGTTGCACGATCCCGGACCACCGGTCTCGGCCTGCCCAAATCTCCAAAAAAAGACAGCCCTGGCCACGCGGGATGTCCCGACGGGCCGCATTTCGTCCGGACGGCATCAAGCCGCGGGACGGGCTGCGCCATAGCTACGAAAGCAGAGTTTTCATGACTTTTTCCACTCTCGGCCTCGCCGAGCCCATCCTTCGTGCGCTTGCCGAGGAGGGCTACAGCGAGCCGACTCCGATTCAGGCCGCCGCGATCCCCGACGTTGTCGCCGGCCGTGACCTGATCGGCATTGCCCAGACCGGAACCGGGAAGACCGCGGCCTTCGCGCTCCCCATCCTCAATCGTCTCACCCGCACCGAGGGGCGCCCGGCGCCGAAGAGCTGCCGCGTGCTCGTGCTGAGCCCGACCCGCGAGCTCTCGGCCCAGATCCTCGACAGCTTCAAGTCCTATGGCCGCCACCTCCGGCGGAGCGCCACGCTCGCCATCGGCGGCGTGCCGATGGGCCGCCAGGTCCGCGCGCTGCAGGGCGGCGTCGACATCCTCGTCGCCACGCCGGGCCGGCTCATGGACCTCATGAAGGCCGGTGCCGTCCGTCTCGACTGGGTCGAGGCGCTGGTCCTCGACGAGGCCGACCGTATGCTCGACATGGGCTTCATCACCGATGTCCGGCGGATCGTCGCCAAGCTTCCGAAGGACCGCCAGACGCTCCTCTTCTCGGCCACCATGCCGACCGAGATCGTCCGGCTCACCGAGGAGATGCTGCGTGATCCGGCGCGGGTCAGCGTCACGCCGCCGGCAACCACAGTCGAGCGCATCGCCCAGCGCGTCATCCATGTCGACCGTGCCGGCAAGCCGGACCAGCTCGCCGAGCTGCTGCGCGAGGAGGGGGTGGATCGCACCATCGTCTTCACCCGCACCAAGCACGGCGCCGACCGCGTCGTGAAGGGCCTCGCCGCCGCCGGCATCGCCGCCGAGGCGATCCACGGCAACAAGAGCCAGGGCCAGCGCGAGCGCGCCCTCGCCGCGTTCCGGAGCGGTCGGGTCCAGACCCTCGTCGCGACCGACATCGCGGCGCGTGGCATCGACGTCGACGGCATCAGCCACGTCGTCAACTTCGACCTGCCCAACATGCCCGAGAGCTACGTCCATCGCATCGGCCGCACGGCCCGCGCCGGACGCGATGGCGCCGCCGTCTCGCTCTGCGCGCCGGACGAGGTCGCCTTCCTCCGCGCCATCGAGCGGGCGATCCGGCTCGAGATCCCGGCCAGCGGCGACCGCGTGCCGGAGCGTGCCAC
>JAEVZM010000588.1 GCA_023392225.1 Pseudomonadota bacterium | reverse complement strand
CCCGCGACGGCAGCGGTACGGTCGGCGAGAATTTCGAGCCGCTGCCGGTCACCGCGAATGTGAGCGAGGACCTGCGCTCCGCCGTCTCGACGATGTTCCGCCACGATACCACGTGGCTGGCCTGCGTCGACGCTGAGGGGCACTACAAGGGCTACATCACCCAGCGCGGCATCACCCATCGTCTCGGCACCACCTACAGGGACTGAGGATGCTGGCCGCGACCCTCCAACGCACGCCCCGGACCCTTTCCTATCTCCTGGTCTTCGCCGTGGGAGCCTGGGCCTACGGCATCGGGCTGCTGCCCGACCTCCTCGACCAGTGGGACGACATCGTCTATCTCGGACGCCAGCACATCATCCTGGTGCTGATCTCCGCCGGCCTTGCCATCGCCGTCGGCGTCCCGCTCGGGATCGCCCTGACCCGGCAGAGGTTCCGGCGCTATGGCAGCGTGGTCATGCAGCTGCTCAATGTCGGGGCGACCATCCCGACGCTGGCGGTCCTGGCCCTGTCGATGAGCTTTCTCGGCATCGGCGACCTGCCGGCGATCTTCGGCCTGTTCATCCTCACCCTCCTGCCGATCGTCAGCAATACGCTGACCGGCATCCGCGCCGTGCCGCCGCATCTCATCGAAGCCGCCCACGGCATGGGCATGAGCCCGAACCGGATCCTGTGGCAGGTCGAGCTTCCCAATGCGCTGTTCGTCATCTTTGCCGGCATCCGCACCGCCGTCGCCATCAATGTCGGCACGGTGCCCCTCGCCTTTCTGATCGGCGGCGGCGGCCTCGGCGAGCTGATCTTCACCGGCATTGCGCTCAACGAGTTCGGCATCATGCTCGCCGGCGCCATTCCGACCGCGATCCTGGCGATCCTCGCCGACTTCATCATGGGCCAGATCCAGCTCTGGGCGATTCCACGCGGCGTCAATCCGCTGCGCTGACCAGCCGAAACGGCAGACACAAGAAATAGAGAAGGAGATCCACCATGGGACGCATGTCCACGCTCATAGCCGGCGCCATCGCCGCCGCCCTGCTGACAGGAGCCGCGCAGGCGGCGGACGACATCGTCGTCGGCGGCAAGGACTTCACCGAGCAGCTGCTGCTCGCCGAGATGACCACCCAGCTCCTCGAGGCCAAGGGCTTCGACGTCGACAAGCGCGACGGCATGGGGTCGCAGGTGGTGCGCGACGCCCAGGTCAATGGCCAGATCGACGTCTACTGGGAATACACCGGCACCTCGCTGGTGACCTACAACAAGGTCACCGAGCCGATGAACGCAGAAGACACCTTCGCCAAGGTGAAGGAGCTCGACGCCAAGAAGGGCCTGACCTGGCTGACGCCCTCGGGCGCCAACAATACCTACGCCCTCGCCGTTCGTGCATCGGACGACAAGACCGATTCGATCAAGACCCTGTCCGACATGGCGAAGGTCTATGACGAAGGCGGGACGTTGCTGATGGCGGTCAATGCCGAGTTTCCGCGACGCCCTGACGGCCTGATCGGCCTCCAGAAGATCTATGATTTCAAGGCCGGACGCTCGAATCTCCGTCCGATGGACTCCGGCCTGACCTACACGGCGCTGCAGAAGAACCAGGTGGACGTCGCGCTGGTGTTCGCGACCGACGGCCGCATCCAGGCCTTCGACTTCCGGGTTCTCGACGATGACAGGGGATTCTTCCCGAGCTACGCGATCGCCCCGGTCGTGCGCACCGATACGCTCGAGGCCAACCCTGCCCTCGCCGAGCCGCTCGAGGCGCTCGCCGCCAAGCTCGACGACGCCACCATGCAGCGCCTGAACGCCGAGGTCGATGTCGAGAAGCGCAACATCGACGAGGTGGCGAAGGACTTCCTGAGCCAGAACGGCCTGATCTAGCGTCCGCCCACTTCCCGCTCCAGGCCCGTCCGCCACCGCGCGGGCGGGCCTTCGGGTGTTATCGGGGCCATTTTCTTGCCTCGCGGGACGTGGCATAGGTGGCCGCACCGTTGGGAGCGAGGAGAAGACAGGTTTGGCGAGGGACCGCAGAGCGTCGCTGCCACTGGTGACGCGGCGGCGCGTCGTCCACATCAGCGGCTTCGAGCCCGTGGGGCTCGAGACGCTCGATCGTCGGATGAAGAGCGGGCTGCGCAAGTTCGGCGCCCTGTGGGGGGCTTCGGTCACCTGCAGCGAGCCGTTGCTCTCCGACGACAAGCGCGCCGTGACCTGGCAGGTCGAGGCCAGCGGCCCGAACTGGCAGACGCATTGCGACTATACGGTGCTGCGCTGGGACGAGCTGATGGAGCCCTACACCAACCGCTCCTGGGCCGGGCGCATGATCCACGGCTATGCGGCGCTGTTCTCGCTGGTCTTCAACGGAACGCTCGCCCGCTACTTCCGGGCCAATGTCCGCTACGGCCTGTTCTTCATCTACCCGTTGCTGCTGCTGCTGGGCTTCGTTGCCCTCGGGGTGATCGCCGGCTTCGCCGCCGCCCGGCTCGGCATTCCGGCGGCCGCGGTCACGGCGCCGCTGGTCGGCATCGCGGTATTCGTCGCCCTCCTCCGCCTGGTTGGCAACTACTTCTATCTCGATTTCGCGCTGGCCGACTGGGCCTTTGCCGCCGATCTCTCCCGGGACCGCATCCCGGGCCTCGACCCGGTGCTCGAGCGCTTCACCGAAGAGGTGTTCGCCGCGCTCCGCGACCATGACGCCGACGAGGTGCTGCTCTCCTCGGTCAGCCTCGGCGCGGTCATGCTGGCGGAGGCGAGCGACCGCATCTTCGGCCGCGAGCCGGAGGCGGGGGTCTATTTCCGCCGTGCCGCGTTCCTCACCGTCGGCTCCTCGATCCTCAAGATCGGGCTACACCCGGCGGCCGAGCGTCTGCGCCGGCTGATCGGGCGGGTCGGGGCGGAGAAGGACGTGTTCTGGGTCGAGTACCAGGCCAAGGTCGACCCGATCAATTTCTACAAGACCGACCCGGTCGCCGACCTAGGCAATCCGCCGACGGGCCGGCCGATCGTCAAGCAGATCCGCATTCGCGACATGATGACGAGCGCGGACTACCGGCGTGCCCAGCGGAGCTCGCTCCATCTCCACCGCCAGTTCGTGATGCCGAACGGCAAGCGGTATTTCTACGACTTCTACCAGATGAGCTTCGGCCCGATATCCCTCGCCTCCCGGCTCAAGCTCGGCGAGCGGATCACCGAGCTCTTCAGCCGGGAAGGCCGCTTCCGGCCCGAAATGGCGAAACGCAACCCAACGAGCATGGCGACAGCGGAATGAGCAGACTGATTGCAGAGTGGATCTGGCTGGTAGGCGGAGTCCTGTGGTTCGTCATCCGCTTCCCGCACCAGCGGCGGGCGCGCAAGGTGAAGGTCGACCGCTCGGTCGGCGGCACCCGCGACCGCATCCTCCTGATGAGCTCGCTGAGCGGGCTCTGCATCATCCCGTTCATCTACTTCCTGATCGCCATGATCGGCGGGCATCCGGTCTTTGCCGACTACCACTTCCGGGCCTGGCAGGGCTGGGTCGGCCTGGTGCTGATGCTCGGCGCGCTGTGGATGTTCTACGAGACGCACCGGCAGCTCGGCCGCAACTGGTCGGTTACGCTGGAGACCCGCAAGAAGCACGAGCTGGTGGCGACCGGCGTCTATGCCTGGGTCCGCCACCCGATGTACTCGGCCTTCTGGCTGCTGGCCGTCGCCCAGGCCTTCCTGCTCGCCAACTGGATCGCGGGCCTCGCCGGCATCGTCGGCTGGGGCATCCTGTTCTTCCTCCGCGTCGGGCATGAGGAACGTCTGATGATCGACACATTTGGCCCGGACTATCGCGACTACATGAGCCGGACCAAGCGCGTGGTGCCCTGGGTCTATTGACCCGGCGGCCCGGATTGCCAAGATTTGGGTTGGAGCGAACATCGGGAGCTGGTGAATGATGTCGTCGACGAGACGCGCGCTTCTGTTCGCGCTCGCCGCCTTGCTTGTCGGCCTGGCCGTCGGCCCAGCCGCGGCGCAGGTCCAGGTGCCCAACCCGACGCCACGGCCGCAGGTCGTGCCGAACCCAAAGGCCGTCCTGCCGGTCCCCGAGGCGACGACCACCAGCACCAAGGGGAAGGCGACCGACATCCCGGGTGCCGGCAGCTACCCCAAGGGCCGGGTCATCATCCTGCGCGGCCTCGGCAACGTCTTCTCGCGGGGCATGGACCAGATCGCCAAGGACCTCAAGGCCCGCGGCGTGAACGTAAACCTGCAGAACCACTCGCGCTGGCAGAACATCTCGGCGAAGCTGATCGAGGAATACCGGGCCAATCCCAATGAAGTCTCGCCGATCATCCTGATCGGGCACTCGCTCGGTGGCGACGCCTCGATCGTCATGTCCAACTGGCTGACGCTCAACCGGGTCCCGGTGCGCTTCGTGGTGATCTTTGACGCGGTCGGACAGATTCACCCGGTCAATGCCGGCGTCCAGGAGCTGCTGAACTTCTACAAGGCGAAGGGCTACGGCCAGGAGGTCAAGGCCTCGCCCAACTTCAACGGCACCATCAACAACTTCGACCTCACCGACCGCACCGACATCGACCACCTCAACATCGACAAGGACCCCGTGATCCAGGGGGAGGTCATCGCGGCGGTGATGAAGATCATCGCCGAGGCCAACGGCGCCAAGCCCGCGCGGAAGTCGACCCCGGTCGCCAAGGCGGCGC
>JAEVZM010000552.1 GCA_023392225.1 Pseudomonadota bacterium | reverse complement strand
ATCGCGACATTGACGGTGTTGAGCGCCCGCACCACCGGCTTGCCGAGCCCGTCGGCGCCGACCAGCGCGGCGCTCACCTCCATCGACAGCGACAGCATGATGCTCTGGGTGACGCCGGCCATGATCGTCGGCAGGGCGAAGGGCAGCTCGACCTTCCACAGCCGCTGCCGGCGGGTGGCACCGAACGCCTCGCCGGCCTCGATGAGCTGCCGCGGCACCGAGGAGCCGCCGAGATGGGTGAGCCGGACCGGCGCGGCGATGGCGAAGATCACCGTCGAGATCAGGCCCGGCACCATGCCGAGGCCGAACAGCACCAGCGTCGGGATCAGGTAGACGAACGTGGGGATCGTCTGCATCAGGTCGAGAATCGGCCGGAGCAGGGTGTAGAGCCATGGCCGGTGGGCGGCGGCGATGCCGACTGGCACGCCGATCGCCACCGAGACCAGCGTCGCGCAGAGCACCAGCGCCAGCGTCTCGAGCGTCGCCTGCCAGTAGCCGAGATTGAGGATCAGGAGGAGGCCGAGCGCGACCCCGAGCGCCAGCCGCCATGAGCGATGCAGCGCGAAGGTGCCGGCGACGAACAGGGCGAGGAGCACCAGCGGTGGGAACCACTCGAGCACGGCGAGCAGTCCGTCGATGATGCCGCCGAGCACCAGGGTGACGACGTCGAAGAAGCCCGCGGCGTTGCGATCGAGGAAGCCGACGACCGCCCCGAGCCACGCCCCGAGGGGAATCTTGTGCGCCGTGATCCAGTCTTCCATGCGGGCGGTCCCGACGCGGCCCGGCAGCCGCCGGGCCAGCGGGCGATCGGCTAGAGGCCGAGGCTCGCCTGCACCGCGGCGAGACCCGGCTCGCCGTCGAAGGTGGTGACGCCGTCGAGCCAGCCCTCCCAGGCGCGCGGATTCTTCTTCAGCCAGGCCTCCGCGGCTACCGCGGGATCCTCTCCACCATCGAGCATCGCGCCCATCACCTCGTTCTCCATCGGCAGCGTGAAGCGGAGGTTGGCGACAAGCTTGCCGGCATTGGGACAGGCGGTCAGGTAGCCGCCACGGACGTTGGTGTAGACGGTAGCCCCGCCATAGTTCGGGCCGAAGACGGCGTCACCGCCGCCGAGATAGCGCATGCGGAAGTTGGCGTTCATCGGGTGCGGCTCCCAGCCGAGGAAGACGATCGGCTGCTGGCGATTGATGGCCCGGGCGACCTGGGCGAGCATGCCCTGCTCGCTCGACTCGACCAGCTCGAAGCCGCCGAGATCGAACTGGTTGCCGTCGATCATGCCGAGGATCAGCCGGTTGCCGTCATTGCCCGGCTCGATGCCGTAGATCTTGCCGTCGAGCGCCTCCTTGAAGCGGGCGATGTCCTGGAACATCTGGAGGCCCGCATCGAAGGTGTATTGCGGCACGGCGAGCGTATACTTCGCGCCCTCGAGATTGGCCCGCTCGATCGACTCGACCGAGCCATCCTCGAGATAGGGACGGACATCGGCCTCCATCGTCGGCATCCAGTTGCCTAGGAAGACGTCGATGTCCTTGTTCTTCAGCGAAGCGTAGGTGACCGGGACCGACAGCACCTGGCTGACCGGCTCGTAGCCGAGCCCTTCGAGCACGCGCGAGGCGAGCGCCGTGGTGGCGGTAATATCGGTCCAGCCGACATCGGCGAAGCGCACCACCTTGCAGGATTCCGGCTCGGCTGCCGATGCTGCCAGCGGCATGGCCGTGATCGCCGCCCCTACGAACAATGCACACCACACGCGAGAAAGCATCCTGTCCTCCGTAGCAGGGTCGCAGCGCCACCCGATCTTTCCAGGGCCGGCCGCTCCACTTGGCAATACCGGCCCGAGAAATCCTCATCCGCCGCCGACACGCAAGCACAACTTCCGCCGTCTCCGCCATTATTTGGTCGTTCAAGAGTCTACTGGGAAAGACGTCGCGGAGCCGGTGAGAACTTCTCCCGGAGCAATTATCCTTGTGTTTTCAGCATCCTGTGCATTGATTGGCCGTTCAATGTCTGCCGCAGGCAATCCGGAACCGGCCATGCCACGCAACGACGCCGAAGACCTGCGCCGCCGCCAGCTCGTGGCCGCCACCCTCGACACCATCGCCGAGGTCGGCTTCGGAGCGGCGACGCTGGCGTTGATCGGCCGGCGCGCCGGGGTCTCCGCCGGGCTCATCGCCCACTATTTCGGCGACAAGGACGGGCTGCTCGAGGCCGCGCTCCGCAGCCTCGCCGCCCGCCTGTCGGAGGCCACGACCGAGCGGCTGCGCGCCGCGAGCACGCCGCGCGGGCGGATCCAGGCGGTCATCGAGGCGACGCTCGCGCCCGAGGAGTTCGAGCCGCGGAGTTGCGGCGTCTGGCTTGCCTTCTGGGAACAGGTCAACCACTCGGCGCGCCTGCACCGCATCCAGGCAGTGTACCAGAGGCGGATGCTGTCGAACCTCCGCCATGCCCTGCGCAAGGTGGTGTCGGAGGCGGAGGCGCGCCGGCTGGCGACGGCTCTTGCGGCCATGATCGACGGGCTGTGGCTCCGCGCCGCCCTGTCCTCGCCCAACGAGACCGACAGCGCCACGGCACGCGCCATCGCCACCGCCTTCATCGACGACGCGATCGCCCGGGCGACGACGACCGGCGAAAACGCGATGGAAGCTGAGGAGAGAGACCTGATCGACCGCGCCGTCGCCAGCGCATTGGCGGCACTGCCGCAGTGGGCCGGCGCTCCGGGCCGGACTCGCGGGAACGTGCTGCGCGCCGCCGCGAGCCGGCTCATCGAGAGCGACCCGGCGGCCGGCGACTGTCTCGCCGATCTCGCCGATGCCGCCGGAGTCTTCGCCGGCGGTCCGTGGCCGGGTGCCCCCGGCCTCGTCGCGCTGGGCAGCGAGGCGAAGATGCCTCTCGCCGCGCTGTGCCGGACGGCCGGGACCGCGCTCGCCTTCGGCGGCGCCGTCATCGTCGCCCCGGACCGAACCAGCGCGGAAGCGGCGACCCGGCTCGGC
>JAEVZM010000540.1 GCA_023392225.1 Pseudomonadota bacterium | reverse complement strand
TGCGGCAATTCTAGCGGCGGCGAGGCCGCCAGCCGGGTGCCGTAAACGCGAGAGGCGCGCGGAGGAGAGCTCCGCGCGCCTCATCGTCATTGCTGCGAAATCGAGGGGCTACTTGCAGCCGTTCTCGACGTAGTCCCAGAGATCCTTGAAGTTCTCGTCGAGATACGGGCCGTAGTCGATGCCCGGCTCCTCGATGTAGCCGAAGGACTCGATGCTGATCACGTAGTTGCCGTCGTTGTTGCCCTCGGCGTCGGAGAAGGCGCCGATCCAGGCACCGCCGCTCGAGCCGCCCTGGTCGGCCGTGTTGCCGTGCTTCATCTGCACGACCCCGTCGACGAAGGCGAGCGGGCCATGCTCGACCTGGATCACCTCGCCGTCCGCGACGCCGCCCGGATAGCCGATCTTGACGGCATCGTTGTACTGGCCGCGCCAGCCCCAGTGGGTGCCGAAATTGCCGGTGCGCGAGGGATTGTCGACGCGGATCAGCGCGTAGTCGTAGAGGAACTTCTCGAAGCTCGGCGACACCCAGCCGTTCTTCGTCGCCACGCAGTCATAGGAGTAGATGCCGCCGTACTTGCCGGCATTGTACTGGAGGGCGAAGGTGAAGTCCTTGTACCACTCGCCGGTGTCGCTATCGCGCACGCAGTGCGCTGCGGTCAGGATCACGTCGGGCGAGATGAACTGCGCCGAGCAGACATAGTCGCCTTCCGGGGTGCGGTAGAACAGCTTGCCGGCCCAGTAGAGCGGCTTGCTCAGCACGTTGCCCGAGGCGCGCTCCTTCGGGCCATCGCCATCGCCGAGATCGGCGGCCGGCGTCGTGCCGGGCTGGCCGAGACTCGTCGCCGCCCGGTCGCGGGCCGCCGAGCGGACATCGTCGGGATTGACGTTGGGACGCGGGGCGAGCGCGGCACGGCCCATCGCGTCCGGGGTCCAGACGGTGGCCGACCGGTTGCCCCCGCTCGGGGCGCTGGCCGACGAATTGCCGTTCGACTGCGCAAAGGCGGGCGACGCAGCGAGTGCAAGCACGGCCACCGCCGGAATCAGCAGATTGGCTTTCAAGCGAGAGTCCTCCATTTCCGAAGAGCGCCATCGGGTCGAACCGACCCTCGGCTCATGATTCGCAAGGCCGCGGGACGCTGCCGGCCTCCTCCACACCCATCGTCTACAACAGCCGTCCCCGCGGCTCAAACCGCGGGGTCCGTCGCACCGGACAGGCGCCGGCGATGGCACGGAAGGATGCCAGCGACGCCTTTTGCGTTGCAGATGGGAGATACGAGAATCCGGTCATCCGACCCAGCCACGAACACCAAGTTCCCCTCGCCGGATCGTATGGCGAGGGATGATGGCGGAAGAATGAAGCCGGGCCGGGAAAGGTGACGGCGGGCTAGTAGAGCCCGCCGGTCCCCGAGATCACCGCGCGATCCGAATCGGGGGCCACGGTCAGTGGCCGTCCGGACGCATCGGTGTAGCCGATGATCGAGTAGGTGTCGGGCGGGCCGGTGCCCGGCTTGAACGCCTCGAGGATGACCCCTGCGCCCTCGCCATGGGCGAGCATGCCGGTCTTGCGGTCGATCGGGATGAAGTTCATGCCCGGCGGCACGCGGAACGGGATCGCCGGCTGGTCGGCGAGCGCCATCTGCATGAAGTCGAGGAAGATCGGCGCCGAGAGCACGCCGCCTGTGCCGCCCCGGCCGAGCGGCCGCGGCTTGTCGTAGCCGATATAGAGACCGGCCACGAGGTCGGGCGTGAAGCCGACGAACCACGCGTCGCGATAGTCGTTGGTGGTGCCGGTCTTGCCGGCGACCGGCTTGTCGAGCGCCTTGACCACCGTCGCGGTGCCGCGCTGCACGACGCCTTCGAGCATCGACGTCATCTGGTAGGCGGTCATCGGATCGAGCACCTGATCCGAGTTGTCGATGATCGTCGGCTCGTCCTGGCCCTGCCAGGAGTCGGCCTCGCAGCCCTCGCAGATGCGCTTGTCGTGACGGAAGATGGTCTCGCCGAAGCGGTTCTGGATGCGGTCGATGAGCGTCGGGCTGATCGAGCGGCCGCCATTGGCGAACACCGAGTAGGCCGACACCATGCGCAGCACCGTCGTCTCGCCGGCACCGAGCGACATCGGCAGGAACGGCGGCAGGTTGTCATAGACGCCGAACCGGCGCGCATACTCCGACACCAGCGGCATGCCCATGTCCTGCGCGAGGCGCACGGTCATGACGTTGCGCGACTGCTCGATGCCGGTGCGAAGCGTCGAGGGGCCGTAGAACTTGTTCGAGTAGTTCGACGGACGCCAGATCGGCTGGCCGAACCCGGGATCGATCTCGAGCGGCGCATCCATGATCACCGACGACGGCGTATAGCCGTTGTCGAGCGCCGCCGAGTAGACGAACGGCTTGAAGGAGGAGCCCGGCTGACGCATCGCCTGGGTGGCGCGGTTGAACTGGCTCTCCGAGAAGGAGAAGCCACCGACCATGGCCAGCACGCGGCCGGTATGCGGGTCCATCGCGACCAGCGCGCCCTCGATCTCGGGCACCTGCTCGAGGTCGTACTCGCCCTCGTTCGCGCCCTTGGAGACGTAGATCACGTCGCCGACCTTGAGCGCGCCCTTCTTGGCCCACTTCATGCCGCCGGCGGGAATGACGGCGGTCACCCGCTCCGGCGCGACCTTGCCCGTACCGGGCTCGCGGCCCGGCTGGAGGCCGATCTGGACGTTGCCGCCGCTGGTGTCGAGCACGATCGCGAGCTGCCACTCGACGACGTCGGTCAGCGCCTGCACTTCGGCGACCGTCACGCCCCAGTCCTCGCCGACCGAGTCGAAATGCTTCACCGGACCGCGGAAGCCCCGGGCGCGGTCGAACTTGACCAGCCCGTCCATCAGCGCCTTGCGCGCCATCAGCTGCATCTGCGGGTCGAGCGTGGTGCGGACCGAGAGCCCGCCCTCGTAGAGCGCCTTCTCGCCGAACATCTGGGCCTGCTGGCGCCGGACCTCCTCGGCGAAGTAGTCGGCGGCGAACAGGTGCGGCAGCGCCCGGCGGCTCTTGACCCCGATCGGGGCGGCCTTCGCCGCGGCGCCTTCCTCGGCAGTGACGAAGCCGTTCTCGACCATGCGGTCGATGACCCAGTTGCGGCGCTCGATCGCGCGGTCCGGGTAGCGGAACGGATTGTAGTTGTTGGGCGCCTTGGGGAGCGCGGCGAGATAGGCGGCCTCGGGCAGCGTCAGCTCGTGGACCGATTTGTCGAAGTACTCGAGCGCGGCGGCGGCGACGCCATAGGCGCCGAGACCGAGGAAGATCTCGTTGAGATAGAGCTCGAGGATCTTGTCCTTCGAATAGGCCTGCTCGATGCGCAGCGACAGGATCGCTTCCTTGATCTTGCGGTCGATCGAGCGCTCGTTGGTGAGCAGGAAGTTCTTGGCGACCTGCTGGGTGATCGTCGAGGCGCCGATCATGCGGGCGCCGCTGCCATAGGACTGGAGGTTCTGCACCATGGCCCGGGCGATGCCGTAATAGTCGAGGCCCGAGTGGTGGTAGAAGTTCTTGTCCTCGGCCGACAGGAACGCCGCCTTCACCCGGTCCGGGATCGCCTGGATCGGCAGGTAGAGGCGCCGCTCATGGGCATATTCGGCGACGAGCTGGCCATCCGCGGCATGGATGCGCGTCATGACCGGCGGTTCGTACTTGGCGAGCACCTCGTAGTCCGGCAGATCCTCCGCCAGGCCCGAAACATACCACGCGATTGCACCAGCGATGAGCAGGAAGAACACAGCGCCTATCCCGAAAAGGTAGCCGAAGATCCGAAGTATCATATTCCGCGTTGTCCCCGACGGCTCCCGAAGCCTTCCAGCGGCGCGTTGGTCGCATCACGCACGCCAAGCGTATGAAGGAATTCGGCTTTGTCGTAAATCGGGAAGCTTTGTGGAGAAACTGCGGCGCGCGGCGCGTTCCCGCGTCCGGACGCCGCGCCGTGGCGTTTCTGCCACAGCATCGCGCGCCGCCCGGTCACTGGCCGCCTCGCTGCGCGATCTGCTTCTCGAAGTACTCGTCGATCGCGTCGCACACCGACTTCGCCACCTTGCCGCGCCAGTCGTCCGACAGCAGCAGCTTCTCGTCCTCGGCGTTGGAGACGAAGCCGAGCTCGATCATGGCGGAGGGAAAGTCGTGCGCCGTCAACACCTTGAAGCCCGCCTTCTGATGCGGAACCTTGAACATCGTGGTGGCGCCATTCAGCTCTTTCACCAGGTTCTGCGCGAACACCATCTCGAAATTACGTGTCTCCCGCCGGGTCAGATCGAACAGGATGTCGAGCACCTCGTCGGCACTCTCGCCGGCAAGGTCCAGCCCGGCCAGCG
>JAEVZM010000526.1 GCA_023392225.1 Pseudomonadota bacterium | reverse complement strand
AAGAAGACCCCCGACACCAGCACCGAGGAGCTGGTCCAGTATATGGTCGGCGCCCGCGACGACTCGATCGCCGCCTGAAACCAGGACGACAACGACATGACCGAACCGGATCCCGTGCCCGCTGCGAAGTGGGTGACGCTCCCCTATCATCGCCGCTGGCTGCTCGAGCAAGCCGAGGACCTCTTCTACTTCTTCGACACCAGCCTCGACCCGAAGGGCGGCTTCTTCCTGCTCGACGAGTTCGGCGATCCGCTGCCCGACCCGGCCCGCGAGATCCACACCACCACCCGGATGGTGCATTGCTATGCCATCGCCCGGCTGATGGGCCGGCCCGGTGCCGATCGCTTCATCGACCACGGCATGGACTTCCTGTGGCATGGCCATCGCGACGCGGTGCATGGCGGCTACGTCTGGGGCGTCGGCGGCGACGACCGCAAGCAGGCCTATGGCCATGCCTTCACGCTGCTCGCCGCCTCGAGCGCCAAGCTGGTCGGCCATCCCGATGCCGACCGGCTGCTCGACGACGTCACCGAGGTGATCGCCACCCGCTTCTGGGAGAAGCAGCACGGCGCCTCGGCCGAGGAATTCGCCCGCGACTGGTCGCCCGTCTCCGGCTATCGCGGCCAGAATTCCAACATGCACCTCACCGAGGCGACCATGGCCGCCTTCGAGGCGACCGGCAACCGGATGTATCTCGACTGGGCCGAATCGATCGCCGCCCACATCATCCGCCGCAGCGCGCCCGATGCGGGCTGGATGGTGCCGGAGCACTTCGACGAGAACTGGAACCTCGTTCGCGACTTCTCGGACGGCGACGTGTTCCGCCCCTACGGCCTCACGCCCGGCCACTCGCTCGAGTGGACCCGGCTGCTCCTCCAGCTCTGGGAGCTCGGCGGTCGCGGCCTCGACTGGCTGCCCGAGGCGGCCCGGGCCCTGTTCGCCAAGGCCACCTCCGCCGGCTGGGACGAGACGCGCGGCGGCTTCCTCTACACCCTCGGCTGGGACGGCCAGCCCCACCACCGCAATCTCCTGTGGTGGCCGGCTGCGGAGGGCGTCGGCGCCGCCGCCTTCCTCAACGCCATCGACGGCACGCCGGACTACGAAGGCTGGTACCGGCGCATCTGGGACTTCATCGCCGCCGCGCTGATCGACGACGACAATGGCGGCTGGCGGACCGAGCCGGCGGGGAGCGCCAGGCCGCTGTTCACCGGCAAGCCCGACATCTACCACGCGCTGCAGGCCTGCCTGATCCCGCTCCTGCCGACCACCGGCTCGATCACCCACGCCCTGGTCCACGGCGGGCTCCGGGACATCTAGGGCGCCGCGATGGCGGTCCGGCGCATCGTCCCCAACGTCGCGACCGAATCGGTCGCGGCGTTGCGCGACTTCTATGCCGCGCTGTTCGACCTCGCCGTGGTCATGGACCATGGCTGGATCGTGACCCTGGCGGACGCTGGCACCGCCGCGCCGCAGATCGGTATCGCCAGCGAAGGCGGTTCCGGTGCCCCGGTGCCGGCCGTCTCCATCGAGGTCGACGCCGTCGACGCGACCCACGCCCGCGCCGTCGCAATGGGGCTGGAGATCGCCTGGCCGCTCACCGACGAGCCTTGGGGCGTCCGGCGCTTCTTCGTCCGCGACCCCGCCGGAACCCTCCTCAACGTGCTCTCCCATCGCGGCGCCTGACGCGCATCGCGCCAGTAGCGGTCCACAGACGTTCATCGTAGTGTCAAACGGCGCCGGTACCGACGCCGCCAACCGATGTTGCATCTGATGTCGCCGATGGCCTCCGCGTCCCCTTCGCCTTCCCCCCAATCCGACGAACGTCGTGCCGCACTCGCGGTGCTGGCCCGCGCCCATGCCGAGGAGCTGGCGAGCGGGCTGGCCGCCGTGGACGGCGCGCCCGCCTTCGAGACGATCCGCGCGCCCGAATCGGGACTGGTCATGGCCCGTGGCCGGATCGGCGGCGGCGGCGCCCCGTTCAATCTCGGCGAGGTGACGGTCACCCGGGCCGTGGTGCGGGCGGCGACCGGCGAGGTCGGCTTCGGCCACGTGCTCGGCCGCGACACCGACCGCGCCCTGCTCGTCGCCAAGCTCGACGCCCTGTGGCAGGCCGAGCGGACCCGACCGATCGTCGATGCCGCCGTGATCGCCCCGGTCAGCCGGCGGCTTGCCGCCGAAGACGAGACGACCCGGCGCAAGACCGAGGCCACGCGGGTCAACTTCTTCACCCTTGTCCGCGGAGAGGACACATGATTCCTGCCGAAGCGCTGACCGGTGGCTTCGCCGACCCGGTATTCGACGCGCAGCGGGCGTTTCGCGGCATGCTCGACGCGCTGTCGCATCCCGGCCGCGTCGTCGATCTCGATACCGCCGCCACCCCGCCGGCGCCGCTCATGCCAGCTGCCGGAGCGGTCCTCGCGACGCTCGCCGACGACACGACGCCGATCTGGCTCGACGCCGCGCTGATGCCCACCGCCGTACCGGCCTGGATCGGCTTCCAGACCGGCGCGCCGGTCATCTCCGACCCCGATACCGCCGCGATCGCCGTCGTCTCGCACGCGGCCACCATGCCGGCGCTCACCACCGGCGCAGAGGGCCGCGCCGAGTACCCCGACCGCTCGC
>JAEVZM010000534.1 GCA_023392225.1 Pseudomonadota bacterium | reverse complement strand
GTAGCCGGACTCGCAGGTCGTGGTCTTGCAGGTGAGGACGGCACCCTCGGCCTTGAGCATCGACACCACGGCGGAATCGTCGGTGGGGACGAAGTCGGCGCGCGGCGGCGAGCCGGCATGGGCCGGGACGCCGGCGACGAACAGGAGGTCCTTGATCGTCACCGGGACGCCGGCGAGGCGCCCCTTGGGCGTGCCCGCCGCCCAGTCGGCCGTGGCCTGTCTCGCCTGCTCACGGGCGGAGTCGTACATGTCGGTGACGACGATGTTGCAGAGCGCGTCGGTCGCCTCAAGCGCGGCGATCACGTCCTCGACCACGTCGACCGGCGTGAAGCGCCCCTCGGCATAGCCCTCGAGCAGCTCCGTCGCCGGAAGCGAGGCGAGTTCGTGGGTCCCCGCACCGGCGGGGCTGGCAACCTGCGCATCCGTCATCTCAGGCAGCCCCTCCGAGTGCGGCGGCGACGGCGCGGCGCGCCATGGCGACGATCAGGTGCGCGCGGTACTCGGCATCGGCGTGGATGTCGGAGTTGAGCCCGGCCGGGTCGACCGAGACCGCGGCCAGCGCCTCGGGCGCGAAGTTGGCCGACAGGGCCTCCTCCACCTCCGGCGAGCGGAAGGCGCTCGGCCCGGCGCCGGTGACGGCGACCGTGACGTTGCCGCCGGTCTTCGACACCATCACGCCGACGATGGCGAAGCGCGAGGCCGGGTTCTTGAACTTGGCGTAGGCCGCCATGTCCGGAATCGGGAAGCGTACGGCGGTGACGATCTCGTCGGGCGCGAGCGCGGTGGTGAACAGCCCCTCGAAGAAGCTGCCGCCGGGAATCTCGCGCCGGTCGGTCACCACCGTCGCGCCGAGGCCGAGTACGGCGGCCGGATAGTCGGCGGCCGGGTCGGCATTGGCGATCGAGCCGCCGATCGTGCCGCGGTGGCGGACCTGCGGGTCGCCGATGCCGCCGGCGAGCGCGGCGAGGGCCGGGATCGCGGCCTTGACCTCGGCCGAGGCGGCGACGTCGGCATGGCGGGTCATGGCGCCGACCGTGACGACGCCGTTCTCGACACTGATGCCGGCGAGGCCGGGGATCGCCGAGAGGTCGACCAGCGCCTCGGGCTGGTTGAGGCGCATCTTCATCGTCGGCAGCAGCGTCATGCCGCCGGCGATGGGCTTGGCGTCCTCGCTCGCCGC
Source organism: Pseudomonadota bacterium (assembly GCA_023392225.1). Taxonomy (GTDB): domain Bacteria; phylum Pseudomonadota; class Alphaproteobacteria; order Rhizobiales; family Kaistiaceae; genus Bauldia. The sequence goes on along the minus strand of JAEVZM010000534.1, from coordinate 2,085 downwards.
GAGCAATGCCACGGCGTCCGCGGGGCTGGTGGGCCTGTGGTACTCGAAGGTCTTCATCGTCCTCGCCCCCTTACTCGGCCGCCCGAAGCTGATTGGTATTGTTGTTGATGATCCGCCAGACGCGGTTGGGCGTCGCCGGCATGTCGACATGGGTGACGCCGAACTCTGACAGCGCGTCGACCACCGCGTTGATCACCGTCGCCGGCGAGCCGATGGTGCCGACCTCGCCGCAGCCCTTCACGCCGAAGCTGGTATGCGTGCAGAGCGTCGACAGCGTGTGGATGTCCATGTTCGGCATGTTGTCGGCGCGCGGCATGGCGTAGTCCATGAACGAGCCCGACAGCATCTGGCCGCTGTGCTCGTCATAGACGCAGTTCTCGTAGAGCGCCTGGCCCACCCCCTGCGCGATGCCGCCGTGGAGCTGGCCGTGGACGATGATCGGATTGATCACCGTGCCGATGTCGTCGACCGCGGTGTAGGACACGAGCTCGACCACGCCGGTGTCTGGATCGATCTCGACCTCGGCGATGTGAGCGCCGCCGGGATAGGTGAAGTTCACCGGGTCGTAGAAGGCCTGTTCCTCCATCCCCGGCTCGAGGATGTCGATGGGATAGTCGACCAGGCCGTAGGCGGCGCCGACCACGTCGCCGAAGGACTTGCGCCGGTCGGTGCCGGCGACGGCGAAGTTGCCCTTCTCGAAGACGATGTCGCCGACGCTCGCCTCGAGCATGTGGGCGGCAATCTTCTTGCCCTTGTCGATGACCTTGTCGGTCGCCTTGACCAGCGCCGTGCCGCCGACCGCCAGCGAGCGCGAGCCGTAGGTGCCGAGACCGAACTGGACCTTGTCGGTGTCGCCGAACACCACCTCGATCTTGTCGACCGGGATGTCGAGCTTCTCCGAGACGATCTGGGCGAATGTGGTCTCGTGGCCCTGGCCGTGGTTGTGGGTGCCGATCAGCACGGTCACGTCGCCGGTGGCGTGGACCCGCACCGTGGCGCTCTCGAAGATGCCGGCGCGGGCGCCGAGCGACTGGACGATGCGCGACGGCGCAAGGCCGCAGGCCTCGACATAGGTGCAGAGGCCGATGCCGCGGAGCTTGCCCTTCTTCGCCGACTCGGCCTTCCGCTCGGCGAAGCCGTCCCACTTGCCGACCTCCAGCGCCTTGGCGAGGCAGGCCTTGGGGTCGCCGCTGTCGTACTTGACCACCACCGGGGTCTGGTAGGGGTACTGCGAGGCGTCGATCATGTTCTTGCGCCGGATCTCGGCGCGGTCGATGCCCATCTCGGCAGCGGCGACGTCGACCAGGCGCTCGAGCAGGAACGTCGCCTCGGGCCGCCCGGCGCCCCGATAGGCGTCGACGGGAATGGTGTTGGTGAAGACGCCCTTCACCTCGCAGTGGATCGCGGGCGTGGTGTAGACGCCGGCGAGCAGGAGACCGTAGAGGTTGGTCGGAATGTTCGGCCCGAAGCTCGACAGGTACCCGCCCATGTTGGCGATGGTGCGGACCTTGAGGCCGAGGAACTTGCCATCGGCGTCGAGCGCCAGCTCGGCGTCGGAGATGTGGTCGCGACCATGGGCGTCGGAGATGAAGCCCTCGCTCCGCTCGTTGACCCACTTGACCGGCCGGCCGAGCTTGCCCGCCGCCCAGGTGAGGACCGCCTCCTCGGCATAGAGGAACTGCTTCACCCCGAAGCCGCCGCCGACGTCGGGCGCCACCACCCGGAGCTTGTGCTGCGGGATGCTGAGCACGAAGTTGCCCATCAGCAGCTTGACGATGTGCGGGAACTGGCTGGTCGACCACAGCGTGTAGTGTCCGCGCGCGGCGTCGTACTCGCCGATCGCGGCACGCGGCTCCATCGGATTGCCGACCAGGCGATTGTTCACCAGACTGATGCGCGCGACATGGGCGGCCTTCCCGAACGCCGCATCGGTCGCACTGCGATCGCCCAGATCCCAATCGACGCAGAGATTGTCGGGAATGTCGTCGAACACGGCAGGAGCGCCGGGCTTGATTGCGTCGAGCACGCCCACCGCCGCCGGCAGCACGTCGTAGTCGACCTGCACCGCTTCGGCGGCGGCGCGCG
>JAEVZM010000462.1 GCA_023392225.1 Pseudomonadota bacterium | reverse complement strand
GAGGTGGTCGCGCGCGGCGAGCAGCCGCTCGCGAGGGGCGAGCCACAGTGCCTCTGCGGCCGGGTCGGCGCGGCCGACGGCAATGGCGTCGCCGAAGGCGGTGGCGGGACGGTGCAGGAGCCCGGTCGCCTGCTCGACCCGGTGCAGCGCCGCTGCCCGGGCTGGGGCGCGAAGCCGGAAGGCGCGGACGGCGAGGAACACCGCGCCCAGCGCAAAGGCGACGAGGACGGCGATGCGGACGGGATCGGAGACCACCCGCCACAGGCCGAACCAGGAGACGATGGCAAAGAGGCCGGCGAGGGTGAGGACCGCGGCGAGCACCGGCCAGACGGATTCCCACAGGAGCACCATCCGGGCGCGGAAGATCGCGCCCTCGATGCGCCGTCGCGCCTCCGCCTCACCGGGGGGGACGCTGCTAGTGTGACTGCCGTCGGCCTTGGCCATCCGCCAAAATCGCCCTGTTCGCCGCATGCCCCGCAGCTCAGACTAGCACAGAGTTAGGGGAATTCGAGGCAGCGCCAAGGGGCCGCGGTCAACTGTCCGCGAGCCAGGGAGCGAGGCGGTCCATGCCGATCAGCTCGTCATAGGTCTGGCGCGGCCGCACCACCGCCACGTCGCTGCCGCGGACCAGGATCTCGGGGAGGAGCGGGCGGGTATTGTACGTCGAGGCCTGCACCGCGCCATAGGCGCCGGCACTCATCACCGCGAGGAGGTCGCCGGGGACGGGCTCGGCCATCCGCCGGTCGAGGGCGAGATAGTCGCCGGTCTCGCACACCCCGCCGACCACGTCGGCGACGATGCGGGGATGGTGCGCCTCCGGCTTCGCCACCGGCAGGATGTCGTGATGGGCCTCGTACAGTGTGGGGCGAATGAGGTCGTTCATCGCCGCGTCGACCACGACGAAGGTCTTGAACGCGGCCTTCTTCACGTAGACCACCTCGGTGACGAGGATCCCGGCATTGCCGACCAGGAACCGTCCCGGCTCGAACAGGATGCGGCAGCCGAGATTGCCGAGGCGGCGGCGGATGATGTCGCCATAGTCGGCCACGGACGGGCCCGGCTCGCCATGGTGGTAGGAGATCCCGAGCCCGCCGCCGGCATCGACATGGTCGATGGCATGCCCGTCGGCGCGCAGGTCCCGCACGAGATCGGCGAGGAGGCCATAGGCCTGGTCATAGGGGGCGAGGTCGGTGATCTGGCTGCCGATATGCATGTCGACGCCCGACGGCACGATGCCGGGCAGCCGGGCGGCGTGGGCATAGACCTCGCGGGCGCGGAGCCACGGGATGCCGAACTTGTTCTCGGCCTTGCCGGTGGTGATCTTGTGGTGGGTCTTGGCGTCGACGTCCGGGTTGACGCGGATCGCGACCCTGACGGTCGCCCCCTTGGTCGCGGCGATCTCGGAGATGCGCGCGATCTCGGGCTCGGATTCGGCGTTGAAGCAGTAGATGCCGGCGTCGACGGCGAAGGCGATCTCGCGGGTCGTCTTGCCGACCCCGGCGAAGACGATCCGCTCGGGCGGGCAGCCGGCGGCGAGGGCGCGGTGCAGCTCCCCCTCTGACACGACGTCGCAGCCGGCGCCGCCGGCGACGAAGGTGCGGATCACCGATTGGTTGGAGTTCGCCTTCATGGCGAAGCAGACCATGGTGTCGAGGCCGGCCAGCGCATCGCGGAAGGCGCCGAGCCGGTCGTTGAGCGCGGCGCTGGCGTAGCAGTAGAACGGCGTGCCGACGCGGGCGGCGAGCTCGGTCAGGGCCACGTCCTCGGCGTGGAGCAGGCCGCGGCGGTAGGTGAAGTGGTTCACGCGCAAATCCGATGATCACGGCGCACGGATCGCGCCAACGTCATGAGCCTGCCCCGGGCAGGAATCGGGAGCCGTCTGCCGCTAGAGCAGGAAGTCGAGCGGGAAGCTGCGGTCCGGCCGGTTGTCGTCCTTGCCGGAGCTCTGCTGGTCGCCGGTGGTCACGTCGGCTTTCGGCGGCGGCTCCAACGGCCCCTTGCGCCCGCATCCCGCCAGACCGATGGCCGAGAGCAGGGTGGCCGCCAGCACGGCGCGAAGGATGACCCGACGATCACTGAACGCCACGGCAGAAACCCCCTCATTCTCCCCAAGGTCGCGGCGCGCAGCCGGCGAGGCGCCCGACCGCGCCCCGGCCTTCGTAACACAATGCCGGCGGCTCTGCACCTGTCCTCGCGTCGCCGGAGCCGCGTCGATCCCGACCGGGGTGCAGGCCACAAAGGCTAATCGTTTGGCGCGAAACATGCACAGGTTGCTCGGGGGGATCGCTTGCAAACCTGTCAGTTTTGACGAATCGATATTGCATGCAGAAAAGTATTTCATGCATGAAGAGGGAGAAACCCTTGAACGATACGCTTTCCGATCGGGATCTTGCAGGACAGGTGGCGGCTCTGGTCGAGTTCGGCCACCTCGACCAGGGGCATCCGGCCTATGGCGTTGCGCTTGCTGCCATAGACCTCGGCTATGACCGGCTGACCCGGGCCCAGAAGGGACTCTACGACCGGGTGGTGGTGCCCGCCCTTGCAGCGCTCGCCTCCGGTGCGGCGGCACCCGCCCGGGTGGCTCCGGCCACGGCCACGGCAACCATGGCGCCTCCGGCCACGGCACAGGCATCGCGGGAGGTCGCCGATGGCGGCAACCGGTGGCGGCCGATCCGGGAGGCGCCGGACGACCGCGCCGTGCAACTGGCGACGATGGTCGACGGCAAGCCGAGCGCCCTTGCCTTCGCCCGTCGCCAGGTTCAGCGGAACTGGGTCAACGCCGACACGGGCAAGGCGGTGTATGTGCGGCCGAGCCACTGGCGGGAGTGGGCCGGAGGATAGGCTTGCCGGGCCTCTTTCGGAGAGGCCGCATCCTGCTCGTGCCCCGGCAGTGCCCCTGCCGTGGCGGGAATGCCACAGGCGCCGCGAATGTGTGCACCGCCACGCCGGTTTCGGATGACGCCAGGATCGTCCTGATTGACTATGCCACGTGAGAGTCGGCGCCGGCATGACGTCACGTACCGGTCGGCGCAGATGGTTTGGCACGCATGCCTGCGTCCCCCGGGACACCACAAGCGCGGTTGCCCCCGCATCGTGGACGGGACCGGCACGGGACGCGTGAGCGAGGGGGCGAGAATGAAGGCGGGGATCAAGTCGCGGGTCAAGTCTCGGGTTCTGGGGCTTGCTGTCGTGGCATTGGCGCTGACCGGCGGGCCGGTCCTGGCCGCCGATTTCGACATGGCGAACCCGACGGTGGCGAGCGAGGCAGTTCCGCCCGAGGGCTGGAGCTTCCGTGTCACGCCCTATGCCTGGATGACCGGCATCAACGGCTCGGTGACCGCGAAGGGCCGGACCGTCTCGACCGCGATGAGCTTCGTCGATCTGGTTCAGGACAGCGACAAGCTGATCCCGTTCATGGGCTATGTCGAGGCGAACAAGGGCCGGTTCTCGATCTTCGGCGACTTCTTCTATTCGGACCTCGGCTTCTCCGGCGAGAAGTCAAAGCAGGTCAATCCGATCGCGGGGCTCAAGATCAGCGCCAAGGCCGATGCCGGGCTCGAGACCAAGCTGACCATCGCCCAGGTCGCCGCCGCCTACGACATCATCCACCAGGGCAACACGGCAATCGGCGTCTATGCCGGTGCGCGCTACTGGAACATGGATGCCGACCTGTCGCTGAAGATCACTGGCAAGGTCGACCTCAGCAATCTCGGCCTCCAGCGCAAGGGCAAGTGGGCGATCGCCCACAGCGGCTCGACCGAGTGGGTCGATCCCATCGTCGGCCTCAAGGTCAAGCAGGCGCTGACCGCGCGTGACGAGCTGCAGCTCGCCGCCGACATCGGCGGCTTCGGCGTCGGCAGCAAGTTCTCCTGGCAGATCTTCGGCGGCTACAGCCACATCTGGGATGTCGGCAAGAACACCCAGCTCGCCGCCACGCTCGGCTACCGCATCCTTTCGGTCAACTACGAGGAAGGCTCGGGCACGGACATGCGCGGCCTCGACCTGACCCTACACGGCCCGCTCGCCGGGCTCAGCCTGCGGTTCTAGGCGTCCATTCGAGGAAGGCCGCTCTTGCGCGGCGCGGTGCCATCCCCCGTCGGGGGTGGCGCGGGCCGGCACGAAGCGCGTCGCAACGGGTTGGTGTCTTGACGACGACACCGGAGGAGACCCCATGCGACAGCTGTCCGCCATGATCCTGGCCGCGGCCATCACCGTGACCGGGGGCGCGGCGCTCGGTGCCGACGGAGCACCCCCTGCCGATCCTGGCGACTGCACCGTCGCGCCCGCGCCGGAGGCCGTTCCCGGCGACATGACGACAGGGAACGACGAGTCCAGCCTCAGCGATGTCCTCGATCCCTGCGCCGGCGTGCTCGAGCCGGCCCCGGTGGGCGACGAGGACCTGACGGTCGTCCCGCCCCCGGTGGGCCGGACGCCGGTGATCGCGCCGGACGAGGTGCCGCAGCAGCCCGCCGAGGGCGGCTAGGGCCGCTTGCCAAGGACCAGGGGCCTAGCTCGCCGCGTTGTGGTTGCGGGCGAGGAACTCGGCCATGCGGGCGATGGCGCGTCGGATGTTCTCGGCCGAATTGGCGTAGGAGAGGCGGAGATACCCCTCGCCGAGGATGCCGAAATCGGGGCCGCCGAGGGTGGCGACGCTCTCCTCTTCGAGGAGGCGGGAGGCGAGCTGCTTGGCCTTGAAGCCCGTCTTGGACACGTTCGGGAAGGCGTAGAAGGCGCCCTTCGGCGTGATGCACGAGACGCCGGGCAGCTTGTTCAGCTCCTCGACCACTATCTTTCGCCGCTCGTCGAACGCGGCGACCATCTCGGCGACCGAATCCTGCGGGCCGGTCAGCGCCGTGATGCCAGCGAACTGGGCCGGGGCGTTGACGCAGGACCAGGCGTTGACCGCGAGCTTCCGCACCTTGTCGTAGAGCGGCTTCGGCCACACCGAGAACCCCATCCGCCAGCCGGTCATGGCATAGGTCTTGGACCAGCCGTCGAGGAGGATCAGCCGGTCGCGGATTTCCGGGTAGGAGAGGAGCGAGACGTGGGCGAGCCCGTCATAGGTCATCTGCCCGTAGATCTCGTCCGACATGAGCGCGACGCCGGGATGGGCGGCGAGGCCTGCGACCAGCGTGTCGATCTCGGCCTTCGGCGTGACGCCGCCGGTCGGATTGGCGGGCGAGTTGATGATCATCAGCCGGGTCTTCGGCGTGATCAGGCCGAGCGTCTCCTCGGCCGAGAACGCGAAGCCGTTCTCCTCGCGGATCGGGATCGGCACCGGCGTCGCCCCGGTGAACTCGATCATCGAGCGGTAGATCGGGAAGCCGGGATCGGGATAGAGGATCTCGACCCCGGGCTCGCCGAACATCAGGATCGCGGCGAACATGGTGACCTTGCCGCCGGGCATGATCATCACGAGGTCGGGCGAGACGTCGACGCCGAGCCGGCGATGGATGTCGGCCGACACCGCCTCGCGGAGCGGCTTGATGCCGGTCGCCGGCGTGTAGCCGTGATGGCCGTCGCGCAGCGCCTTGATCGCCGCCTCGACGATGTGATCGGGGGTGCGGAAGTCCGGCTGGCCGATGCCGAGATTGATGATGTCGCGGCCCTGGGCCTGAAGCTCCGTGGCGCGTGCGAGTACGGCGAAGGCATTCTCCTCGCCGATCCGGTCGAAGCCGGCGATCGTGGTCAGCATGTTGGTTCCGTTTCCTCCCCGCGGGTTGCCGCGGGCGCGACTCTTGGCGCATAAGACGCGTGAAAGCAACGGCGGACGGGAGGTTCGCGATGCCGACACGCGCTGCGAAGATCGAGGCTTTCCACGCCCTCCACGAGAGCGGCTGTTTCGTCATCCCCAACCCGTTCGACATGGGCTCGGCCCGCTGGCTGGAGCGCCAGGGCTTCAAGGCGCTGGCGACGACCAGCGCCGGCGCCGCCTGGAGCTACGGCTATCCCGATGGCGCCCTCGGCCGCGACGTGATGCTCGAGCATCTCACCGAGATCGCCGCCGCGACCGACCTGCCGGTCAACGCCGACTTCCTCAACGGCTTCGCCGACGCGCCGGAGGACCTCGCCCCGAACGTCGCGCTCGCCATCGGCACCGGCATCGCCGGTCTCTCGATCGAGGACATGCACGCAGACCGGCGGCTCTACGATACCGGCCTCGCGGTCGCGCGCATCGAGGCAGCGCGGCACGCCCTCGACGAGGACGGCAGCGGCGTGATGCTCGTCGCCCGCTGCGAGGCGTTCGTCATCGACCTTCCGGATGCGCTCGCCATCGCCCTCGACCGGGTGGAGCGCTTCGTCGCGGCCGGCGCGGACTGCATCTACGTGCCGTTCCTGTCGCGCCGCGAGGACATCGCGGCGGTGGTGAAAGCGGCCGGGCCGAAGCCGGTGAACGTGCTCGCCCGCAATCTCGGCGGCCTCACCCTCGACGACCTCGCCGGCCTCGGCGTGCGGCGGGTGAGCGTCGGCGGCGGCCTCGCGCGGAAGGCCTGGACGGCGGTGATCGCGGCCGGCAAGGACCTCGCCGCCGGCCGGCTCGATGCCTGCGACGGTGGCGTGTCCAATGCCGAGCTCAACGCGATCTTCGCCGACAGCTGACGGCGGCCGCCGCCCTGGCGAGGCCTAGTCGCGCCGGGTGCGGGCGTCGATCGAGTCGAGCCGCTTCTGGACCTGGCTCAGCTCGGCGATGGTCGCGGTGATGCGGCCGGCGAGAATGCGCCGGAGCCGGGTCGCGACATGCGGATACTCGGTCAGCATGCGGGTGACGAGCTTGCGGTCGATGTCGAGCACCTCGCTCGACACCACGGCGGTGGCGGTCGCCGGGCGCTTGGTCTCGATGAACAGCGCCAGCTCGCCGATCAGGCTGCCCTGCTCGCAGGTGGTCAGTACCTCGCGGCGGCTACCCTGGCCGAGCGACAGTTCGAGTGCACCATAGACCACGACATAGCCCGAGCCGGCCATGGTGCCCTCGCGGAACAGCACCTGGCCCGGCGACAGGCTGAGGCGGACGGCGCTGAAGGCGAGCAGGCGCAACTGCTCGGTCGACAGCTCGCTGAACAGCGGGATGCGTGCGAGCAGCGCGATATCGCGGTCGAGGCTCACCAGGACGCACCTCCCTGGCCGGTGGAGACGGGGAGCGTCACCCTAGGGCACCAGCTTGTAGCCGCCGACATCGGTGACGAGCAGCTCCGCCTTGGACGGATCCTTCTCGATCTTCTGCCGGAGCCGGTAGATATGCGTCTCGAGCGTGTGGGTGGTGACCCCGGAATTGTAGCCCCAGACCTCGTGCAGGAGCACGTCGCGGCCGATCACCTTCTCGCCAGCGCGGTAGAGGAACTTGAGGATCGCGGTCTCCTTCTCGGTGAGCCGGATCTTCTGGCCGCGGTCGTCGGTCAGCACCTTGGCGCTCGGCCGGAAGGTGTAGGGGCCGATGGTGAAGACCGCGTCCTCGCTCTGCTCGTGCTGGCGCAGCTGCGCACGGATGCGGGCGAGCAGCACCGCGAAGCGGAACGGCTTGGTGACGTAGTCGTTCGCCCCCGCCTCGAGGCCGAGGATGGTGTCGGATTCGGAATCCTGGGCGGTGAGCATGATCACCGGCGCCTTGAAGCCGCCCTTCCTGAGCAACTTCACCGCCTCGCGACCGTCCATGTCGGGCAGGCCGACATCCATCACCACCAGATCGACATGGCCCGCGCGGGCCGCCTGGATGCCCTTGGCGGCAGTGCCTTCCTGGGCGATCTCGAACTCCTCGTAGAGCGAGAGCTGCTCGACCAGGCTGTCGCGGAGCACGTCGTCGTCGTCAACGACCAGGATCTTGCGGACGGGCATCTCTCGCCTCTGTCGTCATCAATCTGGAGTGCGCCCCGAAATCGGCGGAACGCTTCGGATTCGGCCATTGAGGGTGTAGACCCCAACCCATGGCCGCGCAAGGCGGACGGGAGCACGGAGACGGAATCATGGGCAGGGAAAACGGCGCCGGCGGGCTGGCCCGGATCATCGTCCGCCCGTCACCCACGGAGCCCACCCGAGGTCTCCTCGCTGCCGGCCCGTTCACGGCATCGTGTGCGTTGGGCCGCGCCGGCCTCACCACCCGCAAGCGCGAGGGGGACGGGAGCACCCCGGCCGGTTCGCTCGCCCTGGTCTCCTGCTTCTACCGGGCCGACCGCATGCCGCGGCCGGCGACGGGCCTGCCGGTCGCGCCGATCCGGCGAGATGACGGCTGGTGCGACGATCCCGCCGACCGCGCCTACAACCGGCCGGTGCGGCTGCCCTATCCGGCCAGCCACGAGCGGATGTGGCGCGAGGACGGGCTCTACGACATCGTCGTGGTGCTCGACTGGAACCTAGAGCGGCCGGTGCCGGGGCGTGGCTCGGCGATCTTCTTCCATCTCGCCGCGCCCGGCTTCACGCCGACCGCCGGCTGCGTGGCGGTGACGCTTCTGGCCATGCGGCGGATCCTCGCGCTCTGCGGACCGGGGACGGTCATGGACATCGGCCGGTCGTGAGCCTCGCGCCGGGCCGGCGAACCTGAACGCCCGACAACCAGCCATTCAGAGCGGGTGCATGGCCGCCCGCTTAGTCTCCACATCGTCAGCTTCCGGAGCGCGAGGGGTCCGCGGAAGCCAAACGATGGAGAAGAGACCATGAAGAAGTTCGCAATCGCCCTTGGCGCGCTCGGGCTGTTCGTCGGCGCAAGCCTCACCGAAGCGAGCGCCGGCGGGAGCCGGGTGGTCATCGACCAGTACGGGCGCGGCAACGCCGCCGCCGCCGGCCAGAACGGCAAGAACAATTTCACCCGCATCCTGCAGGAGGGCAAGGGCAACAGCCTGACCAGCCAGCAGAACGGCAAGGGCAATCGCATGATTGCCGGCCAGCAGGGCAAGTTCAACTATGCCTTCGCCTACCAGGGCGGCAAGAACAACCTCGTCGGCGTCGCCCAGATGGGCAAGAACAACAAGGCCGTCGCCACCCAGCAGGGCAGGGACAACGTCTCGGCGACGATCCAGATCGGCAATGGCCTCGACGCCGAGACCCACCAGCGCGGCCGCGGCAACATGGCCGTCGTCATCCAGGGCAACTGAGCTGCCGCCCCGATGCCGGGTGCGCCGACACGGGCGCCCCGGCGGAACGGCTGAAACGAGACGGAGGACTTCCCCATGTTGCGTCTGCGCCATCTCCTCCCCGCCCTCCTGGTCCCGGTCGCCGCCGGCACCGCCGTCGCCGGTGGCCGCACCGCCGGAACGAGCACCGGAACGACTGGCGGCCGGGCACCGGCGCCGATGAGCTGCGAGATCCGGGTGAGCGACACCCCGCTCGGCTGGCAGGTCGAGCCGATGGCGCTGTCATCCACCCCGCTCGCCGGCGACTACCAGTTCACGGTCGCCAAGGTCTCGAAGGGCGGCACGTCCGTCTCCTCGCAGAGCGGCGACTTCGAGACCCTCGCCGGCCGTCCCACCGTGCTTGGCACGGCCGTGTTCGACCGCAAGGGGTCGATCGATGCCGAGCTCACCGTTCGCTGGTCCGGCGGCGCCGTCTCCTGCACGCGCCGCTTTCCCGGAGCCTGATC
>JAEVZM010000423.1 GCA_023392225.1 Pseudomonadota bacterium | reverse complement strand
CCTCTGGCTGATCGGAGGCGACGCGCCGGCGCGGGCAGCCGTCGGCGGCGCGCTGATCGCCGGTGCCGTCGGGGCGGTCATGTCCACCGGCTTCCAGGGCCTCGACGCGCTCGGCACATCCGTGGCTGCCGCTGCCGATCCCCGGGCCTGGTCGAGCGCCATGGCGACCAGCTTCGGCCGCACGGTGGTCGTCACGCTCGCGGCGCTGCTCGTTGCCGCCCTCTGCCTCCGGCTTACGTCGCCGGCGACGCGCGCCCTGTCGCTCGCCGCGCTCCTCCTCGCCGGCCTCGCCCTCGCGCTGTCCGGCCATGCCAGCGCCGCCGAGCCGCAATGGCTGATGCGGCCAGCAGTCTTCGTGCACGGCGTCGCCATCGCCTTCTGGGCCGGCGCCCTCCTTCCGCTCGGCATGACCCTTCGCCGCGGCAGCGCCGAGGCCATCCCGGCACTCCGGCGCTTCTCGGCGACCATCCCCTATGCCGTGGCGCTGCTCATCGCCGCCGGCGTCGTCCTCGCGATCGTCCAGGTCGGGACACCGGCGGCGATGATCGAGACCGCCTATGGCCGGCTCTTCCTCGTCAAGCTCGCCCTCCTCGCCGTCCTGTTCGCCCTCGCCGCCTGGAACCGCTGGCGCCTGACCTCGCCGACGGAGGGCGGCAACCGCCGCATGGCGGGCCGGCTGGTCCGATCGATCGCGGTCGAGACCCTGGTCGTTCTCCTCATCCTCGGCGTCGCCGCGGCCTGGCGCTTCACGCCGCCACCGCGGGCCCTCACCGCCGCGGCCGCCGTGCCGGCCTTGTTCCATGTCCACACGGCCAAGGCCATGGCCGAGGTCACCATCACGCCCGGACGCACCGGTCCGGTCGATGTCTCCGCCATCCTCATGAGCGGCGACTTCGGGCCGCTCGCGGCGAAGGAGCTGACGCTCGTCTTCGCCAATCCCGCGGCGGGCATCGAGCCGATCCGCCGGCCGGCCAGCAACCCCGGCGACGGCACCTGGCGGATCGACGGGCTGCTGCTGCCGGTCGCCGGCACCTGGACGGTCCGCCTCGACATCCTCATCAGCGACTTCGAGATGGAGCGCCTCAGCGGCGAGATCGCGATCCGCCCGTGAGGCCCGATACCCCTACCCAAGACCAGAACGGAGCAGACGACCATGAGACGACTGAACGCCCTCCTCACCGCCGCCGGCGTCGCGGCAGCGCTTGCGATCGCTTCCCAGGGTCATGCCGCCGAAGGCGACACCGCCGCGATCCAGCACCTGATGATGGCCACGTTCGACCGGCCTGATGCAGCGCTGATGGTCGAGCCCGTCACCGTCTCTGGCGACATCGCCGTCGCCGGCTGGGCGCAGGGCGACATGGGCGGCCGCGCGCTCCTCCGCCGGAAGGACGGCGCCTGGGTGCTGACGCTGTGCAGCGGCGACGCGCTGAAGGAAGCCGCCGCGCTGGAGCGGTTCGGCCTCTCCCCGGCCGAGGCCGAGGCGATGGCCGCCGCCGTCGTCGCCGCCGAGGCCGGGATGGACCCCGCCATCGTCGCGAAATTCGCGAGCTTCGACGGCGTCGTGATGATGGGCGAGGACGGCAGCCATCCGCCGGCGGAGGGCCACGGGCATGAGGCCGGACATGGCGATGGGCATGGCAGCTGAACCGCGCTGCGCGCGGGCGATCCCGCCGGTCCGCTCCGGACGCCCCACTGCGGAGCGCGCCTTCCGGGCTGATGCCGATCCCGCAGCTATGGACCCGACCGCTCGCGGTCGAAGCCATGGCTCAGCAGCGCCGAGAAGAGCGCGATGGCGAGACCCGGCCAGATCATCAGCCACGGATTGTCGAAGACGAAGCCACGGTACTCGAACAGCATCGAGCCCCAGTCCGGCCGGGTCGGGTCGGCGCCAAGGCCGATGAAGGCGAGCGCGGCATAGGCGACGACCGCCTGACCGGCATAGGCGCCCGCATGGGCGAAGAGGACCGGCAGCGTGGTCGGCAGGATGTGGCGGTAGACGAGACGCATGGGGCCTACCCCGAGCGCGCGGGCCGCCTGGACATAGGCGAGGCGGAGGGTCCGGTGCGTCAGCGCGTTGGCCATGAGCGCATAGGGCCCGACCCCGGCAAGACCGAGGGCGAGGCCAGCCGTAAGCGGCGACAGGCCAAACACCGCGGCGGCCGTCAGGCCCCAGACCAGCGTCGGCACGATGATGAACATCTCGGTACCGCGGAGGACGATCTGCTCGCGCCAGCCGCCGGCCACCGCCGTCACCGTGCCGATGAAGGCCCCGCCGGCAAACCCGATCGTCCAGACGGCGAGCACGACAAGGGCCGTGCGCCAGCCGGCGACAAGCAGCCGCGAGGCGACGTCGCGGCCGAGATTGTCGGTCCCGAGCGGATGCAGCAGCGACGGAGGCGCGTGCTTGGCGAGAACGTTGATGGCATCGGGATCGTGCGGCTGCCACAGCCCGCCGACGACGATCGCGGCGACGACTGCCGCACCGACGAGGTGGAGCGGCCGGAGCCTCATGTCGCCCGCGGATCGAGGCGCTGGAGGACGAGGCTCACCGCGCCGTTCATGACGACCATCCAGACCGCAACGATCATCACATAGGCGAGCAGCACCGCGTAGTCTCGCGCCGAGATGCTCGCCACCAGGAACTGGCCGATGCCGGGCAGCCCGAACAGGACCTCGAGTGTCGCCGTGGTGCCGATCACCCAGCCGGCCTCGGACCGCACTGCCGACAGCATGGCGTAGAGCGCCCCGCGATGGCCGTGACGCCAGAGCGCCTGACGATGCGTGAGCCCCTTGGCGAGCGCGGTGGCGAAGTGCGGCATGGCGGTCTGTGCCACGAGATCGCGGCGATAGACCCGGGCCAGCATGCCGACGAGGTGCAGGGCGACGAGGCCGATCGCGATCGACATTATGGTCGGGCCGCCGGAGAATGGACTCACGACCCGCAGATGCACGCCGAGCAGCCAGATGAGAAGGGTGCCGAGCCAGAAGGCCGGCACCGCCTGCACCCCGATCGACAGAATCCGGCTGGCGCGATCTGCAAAGCCTCCCGGCTTCAGCGCCGCGGCGAAGCCGAGCGGCATGGCGAGGACGATCGCCAGTGCCAGACCGGCGAAGCCCATCGTCAGCGACAGCGGCAGGCGAAGCGCGAACTCGGCGAGCACCGGCTCGCCGGTGCGGAACGAGCGGCCCCAGTCCCCGGCGAGGAAACCGGAGAGCCAGTGCAGGTATCGCTCCGGCAATGACAGGTCGAGGCCCCACTCTGCGCGGAGCCTCGCGATGGTCGTCGGATCGGGCGCCAGGTTCCATGCCCGGATCGCGATCATCACCGGATCGGCGGGCATGGAAGCGACCACGACGAAGGCCAGCGCCGATACCGCCAGGAGGCTCGCGGCGGTGCGAAGCCCGTATCTGGCGATGCCGCGCAGCAAGGCGCGCGCTCAGTCGGCTTCGCCCATCTCGGCGCGGATCACATAGTAGTCCGAACCCCAGGGCTCGTAGCCGGCCAGGCGCTCCGAGAGGCCGACATGCCATTCGGGCGAGACGAGAAAGGTCACCGGGACATCCTCGAAGAGCTGGTTCTGCGCGGCCTTGGCGATGGCGTTGCGCTCATCCTCGCCATCCGCCTCGGCGAACCCGGCGATAATCTCGTCGAAGGCGCCACTCCGATAGTGCGCGTAGTTGAGGGCGGCGTCGCTCTTCAGCATCGAATTGAAAAAGAAGGCGGGATCACCGGCCGGGGCCGTGCGCTGGGCCCAGAGGAGGATGTCGAAATCCCCGCCGGAGGCGACCTCGCCGACGTTCTCGGCGACCTGCGTCTCGACCGCGATCCCGACGCGGGCAAGGGCTGCCTTGACCACCGGCAGCATGGTGACGAGGTCGGGACGCTGCGGGTAGGCGACGGTGAGCAGCCTCAGCGGCTGACCATCCCTGATGCGCATGCCGTCCTCACCCCTGGTCCAGCCGGCTTCATCGAGAAGCGCTTTAGCGCGCGCGGCGTCGGTCGGCCGAGGTGCCTCTGCCGCAAACGGAAAGTACGGCGCAAAGGCGCCGGTGGCCGGCTTGCCTGCCTCGATGGCGGCCACCAGCTCGTTGCGATCAAGCGCGAGATCGACCGCCTGCCGGACCTTCACGTCGGCGAGCGCCGGACGCTCGGTGTTGAGGAAGCCGTAGTATTGATAGCCGACCGGAAACGACTTCACGACCAGCTCGGGGTCGGCCTTGAGACGCGAAAGGCTCTCCGCAGGCACGCCGAAGGCGAGGTCGAGTTCGCCCGACTGCAGCGCGAGCGCCATGGTCTGGGCGTCGCCGAACTTCCGGAGCTTGATCGGCGCACGTCCATCGCCGCCGGCGAAGTGCATGTTGGGAACGAGGTCGATCTGCTGGTCGGCCTTGAGGTCACCGATCGCATAGGGTCCGGTGAAGACCGGCGTACCGTCGTCGGCGAGCGTGTAGGCGATCAGCGGCCACTCGGCGAACAGCGCCTCGAGACGCGGCACCGGCTTCTCGGTCGTCACCTCCAGCGTCAGGGGTTCCGGGGCCGCGAATGTCAGCTTGCCGCCGGTGGCGGCGGCCGCCGGGTTCCGCGCAAAGGTGTTGTCGAAGCCCCGCTTGAGCGCGGCCGCGGTCACCGGCGTGCCATCCGAGAAGAACCGGGCTGGAGCAAGCGTCACGGTCCAGCGCAGCTCGCCGGTTCGCTCGGCACTGGCGGCGAGCTGCGGCACGAGCTTGCCGTCGCGGTCGACCGTGAAGAGGGTCTCGCCGACACCGTGGCTGGTCAGGGCCCAGCCGGCGGATCCCTTGGT
>JAEVZM010000362.1 GCA_023392225.1 Pseudomonadota bacterium | reverse complement strand
GCGCCGGAGCGCCTCGGCGAAGGGGCGGCCTTCGAGCAGCGCCACGACGACCGTCCCGAGGAAGGCGTCCCCGGCCCCGACCGTATCGACCACCTCGCCCGGAAAGGCGGGCTGTCGCACCACTCTGCCCTCCGCCATCCCGATGGCGCCAGCGGCACCGAGGGTGACGATCACCGTGCCGATGCCGGTGCGGGCGGCAAGCGCCGGGACGGCGTCATCGGCGGCGATCTCGGGATCACCGAGCAGGCGTCCCGCCTCGACGCCGTTGACGACCAGCACCGTCGCCGCCTCTCGCAGTGCCGGCGGGATGGCATCCCAGCCGTCTGGCGCCGGCGAGGCGTTGAGCACCACCATCCGCCCGGCTCCGGCAGCGATCGTGGCAGCCGCCGCCGAGATGGCGGGATCGATCTCGAGCTGGACCACCAGGGCACCGGCAGCGGTGATCACCGGACGCGCGTGTTCGACATCGGCCGCCGACAGACGCCCGGCCGCTCCCGGCGCGATGATCGACTGGTAGTCGCCCTCCCCGGCAAGCACCGTGCTGGCGCCGGTCGCCGCCTCGCTATCGGTCGCGACCAGGGAGACGTCGACGCCGCGCGCGGCGAGTGCGACACGCAGCGTCGCGCCGAAGGCGTCGTCACCCAGCCGGGTGAGGATGAAGCTCCGGGCTCCGGCGAGCGCGCACTGGCAGGCCTGGTTGCCGGCCTTTCCGCCCGGCGCCATCGCGAAGGTGCCTCCAGTCACCGACTCGCCCGGCCCGGGCAGGCGCGCCGCGGTGGCGATCAGGTCCATGTGGACGCTGCCGAGGACGACGACCCTTTGCGGCGCCATCCTAGTCCCCGAAGGCGACCGACTGGACGAGGCGGGTGGCGCCGACCGCATCCTGGGCGGCGCGGAGCCGGTCGAGCTCGTCCATCGGCAGCCGGTCGAGCATCCGCTCGAAGCGCCGGATGGCGGCGACGTTGGCCGCGGCCTCGGCGGCGGGGTCGACCCGATCGGGGAACGTGTCGAAATAGATGGTCCCGCCGAAGCCGCCGCGGCGCATCTCGGCGAGGAGTTCGAGGATGTGCCAGGGGTGGACCGAGCCGACCATCATGCCGTCGTCGGCCGGCCCATAGCCGTCGTTGAGATGCACGCCGAAGAGCTTGCCGCGCTGGATCGCCATCGCCGCCACCGCGGCCGGCTGCTCGCCCGCCATCAGCACGTGGCAGAGGTCGAGGGTCACGCCGAAATTGGGCAGGCCGACATCGGCGACAGCGAGCAGGGATTCCGCCATTGAGCGGATGAGGGAGACCCGGCGCGGATCGCTCGGCTTGTACTCGACGCTGACCCGGACCTCGGGATTGCGCGCCGCGACCCGGCGAAACCCGTCGATCTCCATCTCCCACAGCGCCCGGTAGTCGGCCTGGAACGGGTAGTCGAACCCGTCCGGCCCCATCCACAGGATGACGTGGTCGATACCGTTCGCGGCAGCGAGATCGACCGCCTCGCTCGACACCCTGACGGCGGCCTCGCGCGATCCGTGGTCGGGATGGGTGAAGGCACCGTGGACGAATTGCGGTCCGTCGTAGCGCAGGTTGAGTGCCGTCACCGCAAGGCCGGACTCGGCCGCGAGCCTCAGGATATCGGTGCCGTCGGCGGCGACGAAGTGCTGCGGATAGTTGAGCTCGATGGCGGAGATCCCCGGCACGGCGGCGATGGCGCGGACCGCCTCGGCAACGGAAACCTTGCCGCCGGGACGCGCCCGGAACGAATTGAGCCGCGTTGCGAACCGATAGGGCGCCGACGCCATCAAGCTTTCTCCTTGCTGTTATTGCGGTGTCCTTTGTTGACACCACTTCGAAGCGCTGGATACTAAAATGTTGCGCATGCCGCGATGCATCATCGGGATGCAACGCGGGCGCGGGGTGCGGGGATGCGTCCTCGACCAAATGGGAGGATTTTTCACGTGAGAGTCGATGTCTATCATCGCCTGATGGCCATGCAGGCCAGCCGGCGGAAGTTCCTCGGCGGTGCCGCCACTGCCGCCTCGGTCGCCGCGCTGGGCGCGAGCGGCATGCTCGGTCCGATGTCGCGGGCCTTCGCCCAGGACAGCGGCAGCCTGCGGGCCGAGATCCTGAAGATCCCCGGCGTCGGCATGGGCTCCCCCACCGATGCCGACTGGCAGAAGGTCGGCGAGCTCTGCCTCGGCCCGACCAAGGAGACCGTCAAGGAGGGCGAGTTCGCCGGCGTCGAGCTGACCTTCATGGGGCTCAACAACCAGAACCTCCACAACTTCCTGTTCCGCGGCTTCCTCAAGCCCTGGGAGACCTACACCGGCGCCAAGATCAACTGGATCGACCTCGCCCAGGCCGACTACAACGCCCGCCTCCAGCAGTCGATCGCGACCGGTACCGTCGACTTCGACGTGATCGAGATGGGCGCGCCGTTCGAGGGTGACACCGCGGGCCGCGGCCTCCTCGACGAGATGCCGGACTGGGTCAAGAAGCAGAACGACATGGACGACTACGTCAACTATCTCAAGGCGCCGGTCGGCACCTGGGATGGCAAGACGTACCGCATCTCGATCGACGGCGACTGCCACACCTTCTCCTACCGCACCGACTACCTGAGCGACGATGCGATCGTGGCGGCCACCGGCGTGTCGACGCCGCTGACCACCTGGTCGGCGGTCAACGACTACTCGGTCAAGGTCAAGGGCCAGACCGACCCGCTCACCGGCCTGCCCGCTTACGGCTTCCTCGACCCGCTGAAGGGCTGGGGCGGCTTCGGCTTCTACTTCCTCGAGGATCGCGCGACCCCCTACGTCAAGCATCCCGACAGCCCGGTCTGGCTGTTCGACCCCGAGACCATGAAGCCGCTGGTCAACAACCCCGGCTGGGTGCAGGCGATCCAGGAGGTCTTCGACCTGATCGCGGCCGGCGCCTATCCGCCGGACCAGATCAACACCGATCCGGGCGGCACCGGCTTCTCGCAGTTCCTCGCCGGCACGGGCTCGAGCCTCTGCTGGTGGGGCGACATCGGCTCGAGCGCGCGCACCATGGACACCTCCGTGGTCGGCGACGCGGTCGCGTTCTCCATCAACCCCGGTGCCAACAAGGTCTACAACTACAAGACCAGCGCCTGGGAAGAGCTGTCCGAGCCGAACTTCGCACCGAACATGGCCTATCTCGGCTGGGGCGTGTACGTCTCGAGCCGCGTCTCGGGCGACGAGAAGAAGCGCAAGGCCGCCTGGAGCGCAGCCGCCCATCTCGGCGGCAAGGACATCGCCCTTTGGATGTCCGCCTACCCATCCGGCTTCCAGCCCTACCGCAACTCGCAGTTCAACTACGATGAGTGGGTCGAGGCCGGCTACGACCGGGCCTATATCGAGAACTATCTCGGCTCGAACCTCGACAGCTACAACCACCCGAACGCTGCGATCGAGCCGCGCATCCCCGGCATCTTCCAGTACTACTCGGTCGCCGAGGACGAGCTCGCGAAGGGTTACGCCGGCCAGTACAAGTCGGCTCAGGAGACGGCGGACGCGATCGCCGCGGCCTGGGAGAAGATCACCGACCAGATCGGCCGCGACAACCAGATCAAGCTCTACAAGGCCTCGCTCGGCATGTAGCCGGGCGACCAGCCCCTAAGCAATACGGACCGGTGGCGGACACCCGCTACCGGTCCGAGTTTTAGAGACGACCTCCGACACCAGGCGGCCCATGACGAGTTCGACCCTGCCCGGCACCGACGACCGCATCGCGTATTTTCCGGGCGGCGTATCCCCGGGCCAGAAGTCGGCGGGACGGCTGCTGATGATCGCCGGCTCGCTGCTTTTTGCGGCGGCCCTCCTGTTCCAGATCCTCTACGCGACCGGCGTGACGGAGTCGGGCTTCGCCACGTGGCGCCCGATCATCTACGCCTACGTGCTGTGGGCGCTTTCGATCACCTTCGGCCAGGTGCTGGTCCGCGGCGAGCGCGGCCAGCGCGCCGCCTTCGTGCTGCCGGCGGTGTTCTTCACCGTGGCGCTGGTGATCTTCCCGACCCTGTTCGGCCTCTACCTCGCCTTCACCGACTGGAACCTGTCGTCGCTGACCGGCCGGAAGTTCAACGGCTTGGACAACCTCATCGCCCTGTGGAACGATCCGTTCTACTGGAACGCGATGCTGAACATGGTCTACTACGTGATCGCCGTGTTCTTCGAATACGCGATCGCGTTCGGCCTCGCCCTCATCCTCAGCTCCGAGATCCGCGCCCGACGCTTTTTCCGCGTCGTCTTCCTCCTGCCGTTCATGCTGTCGCCGGTGGCGGTGAGCTGGATGGTCGGCAAGTCGATCATGGAGAACCGCTTCGGCCCGATCGCCCGGCTCGCCCGCTGGCTCGGCTGGGAGAACCCGGCCTTCTTTTCCGACCCGTGGATCGCCCGGCTCTCGATCGAGGCGATGGACGCCTGGGTGTTCATCCCGCTGATCATGATCCTCCTGCTCGCTGGCCTGCAGGCGCTGCCCAAGGACATCCTGGAGGCCGCCAAGGTCGACGGCGCCAGTCCCTGGCAGACGTTCTGGAAGATCATCTTCCCGCTGATGCTGCCGGTCAGCGTCACCGCCATCCTGATCCGCATCATCTTCAAGCTGAAGCTCGCCGACATCGTCATCAACGTCACCTCGGGCGGCCCGGGCGGGGCCACCGACACGGTGTCGAGCTTCATCTATCGCGAGTACCGGGACAGATCGAACGTCGGCTACGGCACGGCGCTCGCCGAGTTCTACCTGATCGCGATCATCATCTTCATCACCATCGCGCTCATCGTCACCACCCGCTGGGTCAGCCGGTACCAGACGACGCGCGCCGCGCCCGGCGGGCACGGTTAGGAGGCCGACATGGCGAGCATCACCGCAGGCGCCGGCGACCGCATGCCGGCCACCACCACGGGCGAGCGCGTCGGGCGCATCGTCTCGCGCGTCGTGATCTACGGCATCCTGCTGATCTGGACGTTCATCTGCCTGTTCCCGATCTACTGGACGCTGACGACCTCGTTCAAGGCGGCGCCGGACGTGATGCAGGGGCACCTGATCCCGTTCGTCGACTTCACGCCGGACTGGAAGGGCTGGCGCTCGCTCGGCCTCTCGCCGGACACGATCTTCGCGGTCTCCACCGTCCGCGAGGAGTTCCTGGCGCGCTTCTACAACAGCCTCATCGCCTCGATCGGCGCCTCGCTGCTCGCGGTGGCACTGGGGGCCCTTGCCGGCTACGGGCTCGCCCGCTTCCCCTACCGCTTCGGGCCGATGCGCAACAACGACATCGGCTTCTTCTTCATCTCGCAGCTGATCCTGCCGCCGGTGGTCCTCGCGATGCCGTTCCTGGTCCTCTACAAGGAGCTGGCGCTGCTCGACTCCCTGCCCGGCCTGATCCTGGTCTACACGCTGATGGTGCTGCCGATCGTCATCTGGATCATGCGCGACCAGTTCATGACGATACCGGTCGAGCTCGAGGAGGCCGCGCTGGTCGACGGCCTCGGCATCTGGGGGACGTTCATGCGGATCGTCCTGCCGCTCGCCCTCCCCGGCATGGTGGCGGCGCTGATCCTCGCGCTGGTGCTGTGCTGGAACGAGTACTTCTTCGCAGCGCTCCTCACCGGCGCCAGCGCCAAGACGCTGCCCGTGATGGTCGCGAGCCAGACCGGCTCGCAAGGCATCTCGTGGTGGTCGATGGCGGCGATCGCGACGGCCGCGATCCTGCCACTGATCCTCGTCGGCATGCTGCTCGAGCGCTACATCATCCGCGGCCTGACGGCAGGCGCCGTCAAGTAAGGGTCAGGCCGCGGCGGCGATTGGCTCTTCCACCTCGTCGGTGATCACCCGGAAGCCGGTCAGCGCGCAGGCGCCGAACGAGGTCACCATGGCGACGTCGGTCGCGTCGCGGCCGCGCGCCATGGGGATGCGCCCGATCCGCGGCGTGTTGTGCCGAGCGTCGAAGGTGTACCAGCGCCCGCCGAGATAGACCTCGAACCACGCGCTGAAGTCCATCGGCGCCGGATCGGCCGGCACCCCGATGTCGCCGAGATAGCCGGTGCAGTAGCGCGCCGGGATGTTCATGCAGCGGCAGAGGGTGATGGCGAGATGGGCGAAGTCCCGGCAGACGCCGAGCCGCTCCTCGTGGGCATCGAAGGCGGTCTTGGTCGGCCGGGCGTACTGGTAGCCGAAGCTGATCTGGTTGTGGACATAATCGACGATGCTCTGGACCAGCGTCCATCCCTTCGGGGTGTTACCGAAGAGGGACCAGGCGAGACTGTTCAGCCGATCGGTTTCGCAGTAGCGGCTGCCGAGCAGGTAGACCAGCGTCTCGACCGGCAGGTCCTCCACGGCATGCTGGACCGCGTCAGGCGCATATTCGTCCGGCAGGCCGGAGTCCTCGATGACGAACTCGTTCGAGAACGTGACCGGGCCCGCCGGAGCGTTGACGAAATGACAGAGGTTGCCGAAGCTGTCGAGGTACGACTTGACGGGCACCTCGGGTGTGATGCGCAGCCGGTCGGGTGTCACCAGGTCTGGCGCACGCTCCGGGCGCACGCTCAGCATGAGCACCATGGGGGTCGGCTGTGGGCAGTTGTGACTGATCTCGTATCCAGCCCGGATTCTCATGACGGATCTCTTGCGGTTCTGGTTGTTTCAGACCGCCTCAACCCCTGCGAGCGCGATTAGTTCCGCTGGGGACCTCGCGGCAATGCACGAAAAACGTGCAGAAGAGGAATGAGTTTCGTCTACCGCCTCAGGCGATGCACTCGCCGCCGTCGACCACGAGCGCCTGGCCGGTCATGAAGGACGAGCGGTCGGAGGCGAGGAAGAGGATCGACTCCGCGATCTCCTCGACCGTCGCGAACCGGCCCATCGGAATCTTGTCCTTCACGTAGGCAAGCAGCGCCTCGCGCCCGCCCATCTGGCGGGTGAAGGCGTCGTTGAACGGCGTATCGACCCACCCCGGGCAAAGCGCATTCACGCGGACGCCGTACTTGCCGTAGTCGATGGCGATCTGCTTCACCATGGCGACCGCCGCATGCTTGGAGGTCGCGTAGGCGATCATCTCATGGTCGTAGAAGACGCCGGAGTTGGACGCGGTGACGATGATCGAGCCCTTTCCGGCCTTCTGCATGTGCGGCATCACCAGCCGCGCGAGATGGAAGTGCGCCGCGACGTTGACCTGCCACGACGCCTCCATGCCGGCCGGATCGACCGTCGTCAGCGGCCCCTCGACCTGGATCCCGGCGTGGCTGTGCAGAACGTCGATCCGGCCATAGATCTCGATCGCCTCGCGCACCAGCCGTGCGAGCGCGGCCGGGTCGGCGACGTCGGTCTCGATCGCCACGGCCCGCCTGCCGCGGGCGACGATCGCGGAGGCCGTCGCCTCCCCGGCCCGCACGTCGCGATCGGCCACCACGAGCGCCGCCCCTTCATGCGCCATCGCCAGCGCCCCGGCCCGACCGATGCCGGAGCCGGCGCCGGTCACGATTGCCACCCGTCCCTCGAGGATCATCGTCGGCCTCGCTTTTTTCTACCTTCCAGAGGTGTCAATTCCGTGCGCCGTCGTGTCAAGTCATCCGCCCGCCGGATGCCTAACTTCGGCGAGGATCGGAGAGGCAAGAGATGAGCCAGGCCAAGGACGACTTCATCGCCAGGACCATCCAGTACTGGAATCCCGGCAAGACGCTGGAATGGCAGCGTCAGGGCATCGACCTGGTGATCGACCGGCGCGAGGGCTACTACCTCTTCGACATGGATGGCCGCCGGCTGATCAACTGCCACCTCAATGGCGGCGTCTATTCGCTCGGCCACCGCAACCCGGAAGTCGTCGCCGCGGTGCGCGAGGGCATGGAGCATTTCGACATCGGCAACCACCATTTCCCGGCGCTGATGCGGACCGAGCTCGCCGAGATGCTGGCGAAGAATGCGCCTGAGGGGCTGCACTTCTCGATGTTCGCCTCTGGCGGCGGCGAGGCCATCGACATCGCGCTGAAGAGCGCCCGCAATGCCACCCAGCGCCGGCGCATCATCTGCCTGCAGCGCTGCTACCACGGCCATACCGGCCTCGCGATCCAGGTCGGCGACGACCGCTTCTCCAAGCTCTTCCTGTCGGAGGCGCGCGAGGAGGACGTCACCAAGGTGCCGTTCAACGACCTCGAGGCGATGGAGCGCGAGATCGCCAAGGGCGACGCCGCCTGCGTCATCATCGAGTCGATC
Organism: Pseudomonadota bacterium; assembly: GCA_023392225.1. Classification (GTDB taxonomy): domain Bacteria; phylum Pseudomonadota; class Alphaproteobacteria; order Rhizobiales; family Kaistiaceae; genus Bauldia. Next base: position 13,150 of record JAEVZM010000362.1, on the reverse strand, counting down.
CCGGCGACCTACGGCTTCCCGCTGCCGCTGCCCGGCTATCTCGCCGCGATCAAGGCCGCCTGCGAGAAGGTCGGCACGCTCTACATCGCCGACGAGGTGCAGACCGGCCTGATGCGCTCCGGCGAGATGTGGTGCATCGACACCTACGGCGTCGTCCCCGACATGATCGTCACCGGCAAGGGCCTGTCCGGCGGCATCTACCCGATCGCCGCGGTGATCGCCAACGAGCGGAGCGCGGCCTGGCTCACCGAGGACGGCTGGGGCCACATGTCGTCCTTCGGCGGGGCCGAGCTCGGCTGCATCGCCGCCAACAAGGTGATGGAGATCGTCTCGCGGCCGGAGACGCGCTCGCAGTGCCACTACATCGCCCACTATCTCCGCCAGGGACTGGCCGAGATCCAGGCGCACCATCCCGACTTCTTCGTCGGCATCCGCCAGCGCGGCCTGATCATGGGGCTCGAGTTCAACCATCCCGAGGGCGCGGTGCAGGTGATGCGCGACCTCTACCAGAACGGCATCTGGGCGATCTACTCGGCGCTCGACCCGCGCTCGCTGCAGTTCAAGCCGGGGCTGCTCTGCGACCGCGACCTTTGCGACGACATCCTCAACCGCCTCGACACCGCGATCGGCCAGTCGCGGCAGGCGATCTTCGGCAGCGGCCGCGGCAATCGCCGCGAAGCGGCGTGACCAGCGGCGCGGCGCCCGCGATGCCGGACTTCGACGACCTCCCCCACGCGGCGCAGCTTGCCGCGCTCGGCGAGCTCGCCACCACGGCCACCACGGCCTATGCGCTGCCGGAGGTGACGGCACCGGAGCTGGTGAACCTCTCCGAGAACGCCACCTACCGGCTCGACGATCCCACGAGCGGCCGGCGCTGGGCGCTCCGCGTCCACCGCGACGGCTATCATTCGACCGCGGCCATCGCCTCCGAGCTCGCCTGGCTGCAGGCACTCCGCGACGACGACGTGGTGGTGACGCCGCGGCCGGTGCCGGGCCGCGACGGCGCGCTGATCCAGAAGGTTGGGCATCCTGCCCTCCCCCGCCCCCGGCACGTCGTCCTCTTCGAAGGGGCGAGCGGCGCGGAGCCCTCGGAGAAGGACCACCTCACCGACAAATTCGCGACGCTCGGCGAGGTGACGGCGAAGATGCATCGCCACGTGCGGCAGTGGACGCGGCCGCCGGGCTTCGAGCGCTTCACCTGGGACTTCGAGACCAGCCTCGGGGCGACGCCGCACTGGGGCGCATGGCGCGACGGCATGGGGCTCGATCCGGCGAAGGAGAAGCTGTTCGGCGAGGCCGTCGCACTCATCGGCCGCCGGCTTGAGCGCTTCGGCAAGGGACCGGAGCGCTTCGGCCTGATCCACTGCGACATGCGCCTCGCCAATCTCCTCGTCGACGGCGATGCGGTGAAGGTGCTCGACTTCGACGACTGCGGCTTCTCCTGGCACCTCTACGATGCCGCCACCGCGGTGTCGTTCTTCGAGCACGAGCCGCAGGTGCCCGAGCTGCTCGCTGCCTGGGTCGCCGGCTACCGGCGCGTGCGCGACCTGCCGGCGGAGGACGAGGCAGAGATCCCGACCTTCGTCATGCTCCGCCGCATGCTGCTCGTCGCCTGGATCGGCTCGCATGCGGAGACCGACCTCGCGAAGTCGATGGGCGTCGCCTACTCCGAATCCACCTGCGGCCTCTGCGAGGACTATCTCACCCGGTTCGGCTGAGCCTCGGGCCGATCCTCACCGCGCGCCGCTCTCCTCCTCCTTCACGCCGACGTCGAGGAACCGAGCGATCATCGCATTGACCTGGTCCGGCACCTCGAGCGGCGCGAAGTGCCCCGAGCCGGCGGTCTGCGCGGTCATCACCTCCGGCACGATCGCCGCGAGCCGCGTGAGATCGCAGAGCGGCGGCCCGTTGGTGGCGATGAAGAGCACCGGCGGCCGGATGATGCGCGCCGCCGGCGAGGGATCGAAGTCGTACATCCCCTGCAGCGCGCCCGCCATGACGTGAGGCGGGACGCCACCCATCGCGGCGAGGATGCGCGCCTGCCGCGCCGCGTCGTCGGTCGGAAGGAACAGGGTCCGCCGCACGTAGTCGCGGACCAACGTCGCAGCGTCGGGCCCGCGAAGCTTCGCGATGCAGGCCGGCACCGCGGCGCGCGAGGCGGCCGGCCGAGCCACCGCGGAGTCGATCATCACGAGCCCGGCGATCTCGCCGGGATGCCGCATCATGAGGTCGAAGCCGACGATGCCGCCCATGCTGTGGCCGACGATCACCGGCCTCGCGATGCCGACCGCACGGGCGAGCCACGCCACGTCGTCGGCGAAGACATCCATGGTGTAGGCGCCCTCGGGGGCATCGCTGGCGCCATGACCGCGGAGATCCGGCGCGAGGATCGCATGGCCGGCCGCGGCGAAACGCTCGACCTGCGGCGCGAGATAACCCCGGTCGCAGCACCAGCCATGGATGAAGACGAGCGGCTGGCGGGGCCCGTCGACGTAATCACAGGCGAGCCGCACGCCGTCGCGGTCCAGCATAGGCATCGGACGCACTCCCCCTCCCGCGGGCGCTGCGCGCCGCATCCCCCGGACAGGATGCCCCGGATGAAAGCGTCTGTCGCGTCCCGCGACGGCTCAGGCGCCGAAGTCCCGCCTCAGCCGGTTCGACCGAGCCTCGGCGTCACCTTCGCGTCGAGGGAGAACACGCCGAGCGCCGCGCGCACCTCGTGGAGCGTCGCGTCGGTGACGGTGCGCGCCCGGCGGGTTCCGTCGCGGAGCACGTCGAGCACGGCGTCGAGGTCCTCCGCAAGCCGGGCGCGCCGCTCGCGGATCGGTGCCAGCCGTTCCTGAAGCACCCCGTCGAGGCGCTTCTTCAGCACGGTATCGCCGAGGCCGCCACGGCGATACGCCGCCTTGAGATCGGTCACCGTCTCCGGATCCTCGTCGAAGGCGTCGAGATAGGTGAACACGACATTGCCCTCGACCCGGCCCGGATCGCTGGCGCGGAGGTGATCGGGGTCGGTGTACATGCGATGCACCGCCGCGCTGATCTCGCCCGGCGTGGCGGAGAGCGGGATCGCGTTGCCCTGGCTCTTGCTCATCTTCGCCTTGCCGTCGATGCCGGGCAGCCGACCGATCTCCGGGATCAGCGCCGTCGCCTCCTTCAGCACCTCGCGCCCGACCTGGCGGTTGATCCGCCGCACGATCTCGTTGCACTGCTCGATGAGTGGCGCCTGGTCGGCACCGACCGGCACCAGCGTCGCGCCAAAGGCGGTGATGTCCGCGGCCTGGGCGACGGGATAGCAGAGGAAGCCGGCCGGCAGGTCGCGGCCGAAGCCGCGGGCGGCGATCTCCTCCTTGATGGTGGGATTGCGCTCGAGCCGGGCGACGGTGACGAAGTTCATGTAGAGGAGCGTCAGCTCCGCCAGCGCCGGCAAGGCGGACTGGACGCAGATGCTGGTCTTCGCCGGGTCGATGCCGACCGCGAGATAGTCGAGCGCGACCTCGATCACGTTCCGGCGGACCTTCTCCGGATCGTCGGCATTGTCGGTCAGCCCCTGGCTGTCGGCGAGGAGGAGGAACTGGCGATGCGTGTCCTGGAGCCGCACGCGGTTCAGGAGCGAGCCGACATAGTGGCCGAGGTGGAGCGGCCCGGTCGGCCGGTCGCCGGTGAGGACGATCGCCTGTTCGGTAGGATTGGATGTCATCTGCGGTCTCCGTTTCTTGGAGCCGCCGCGACCGGGATTGGTTTTCGAATGATCGTCACCGCCTGCCGGATGCGGCGGCGACGTCGAATGTGTGGATGGTGAACGTGATCGACGGGCCGCTCCTTAGAAGGAGCGCCACCAGAATGCGGCCGGGTGCGGGGCTGTCGCGTCGATCATCGCCGTGTCATGCCACACCGCCCCGCCACACTCAAGCGTCGGCCGCGCGGAGCCGCTACCGGTCTCGCCCCTCGACCGCTTCGAGCACCCTGAGGATGTGGTCGCGGGCGGCCTCGCAGTCGGCCATCGTGCCTGACATGAAGACCCGGCCGGAGGCGCCGAACATCTGGCAGTCGACCAGCGTCAGGTTGGGGGCGACCTTCTCCGCCTCGTTGGCGGCGACGGCGGCGAACAGCGCCGGCACCATCTCGACGAGCAGCAGGCACTCGCCCGGCAGGATCATCGAGGCGTCGCGGTTGCGGTTGGTGATCACCGCGTGCTGGTCGGTCACCTCGGCGATGATGTCGGTGTAGAGGACGTGCGGCCGGAGCTGGTCGCTCGCCTTCCGGCCGATGCCGTCGAGGATCGCCCTTCCCGCCGCCTCGAGGTCGGCGGCCTCGGTCGAGTGCAGCTCGAGAATGCCGAACTGACGCTCGACATAGAGGATGCCCGGCTCGGCATTCGGCACCGACTTCAGCGCGAAGTCGGTGACCCGGTGGATGGCGAGCGCCGGCGCGATCTCGACGATCAGCGAGTGCATGCCCTCGAGCGGCACGTAGCCCCGCCCGCGGGTCGACGAGCCCATGTAGGCCGCAAACTGGCGGCCCAGCTCGTCGATGCGGAGATAGACGCGAAGCTCGGTCATGATGCGCCGACTAGCCACGTGCGTGCTTCGAGGCCCGGCCTCTGGCCGGGCACCTCAGCATGAGGAGGTTCGTGTTCTCCATTCATGGAGCACTCCTCTCTTCCTCATCCTGAGGTGCGAGCGCAGAATGCGCGAGCCTCGAAGGACGAAACGGCGGCAGTCCAATCCGCCCTTCTCGCTACTTGCCCATCCCGAACTGCTTGAGCACGTCCTGGTGCGGGCGCGGGATGACGTGGACCGAGATCACCTGGCCGACATGGCCGGCGGCCTCGGCGCCGGCTTCGGTCGCCGCCTTGACGGCACCGACGTCGCCCTGGACGAGCACCGCGACGAGGCCGGCACCGACCTGCTCGCGACCGATGATGGTGACGTTCGCCGCCTTGACCATGGCGTCCGCCGCGGCGAAGGCCGCCACGTAGCCCTTGGTCTCGACGAAGCCGATTGCATTCGACATGACTGTCCTCCTTGGACTGCTGTTCCGTTACTTCGATCTTGCCTTCGGAGCCGCCGGGCGCGGCTCGTCGAGAATGCCGACGACCAGCGCGTCGATGACCGCCTTGGGGTCCTTGAACCAGCCGCGCGCCACCGACCCTTGCGTGATCAGCACCCGCTCGCCGTCGCCCGCCCCGAGCGGGTCATAGGCGATCATGTGCTCGCCGGGGCCGTCGCCCTCCTCCATCGCGATCTCGAGCAGCGCCCCGCCGGGCAGCTCGTCGAGCCGCTTGGTTGCCCACACCTTGCCGACCACGATTCCGGTTTTCATGGCTTCTGCCTCGTGAGCTCGATCTTCATCTCGCGCGCCTTGTCGCGGGCGAGCGGGGTCAGCACCACCTCGGCGCCGAGCACGATGCGGCCGTGCGCCTTGCCGATCTCGATCAGCTTCGTCTCGCTGAGCACGCCCGACTTCATCTCGAAGGCCGGCTTCGCCGGCGCTCCAGTCGCGGCAGCCAGCGGACGAGCCGCCGCGGCGGCAGCCGGGGACGTCCCGACCGGGATGAAGCGGACGGCCGTCGCAAGGATCGCCGCCTTGACCTCGGGGTCGGAGGACGCCTCGGCGATGTCGCGGGCGAACCTGTTCGCATCGTCCGGGGTCCGGAGCGCGACGTTGATCTCGGCGCGGCGGCCCTCCGCCACCGCTCTGCGGACCAGGCGCGCCAGCTCTCCGGCGCTGTCGGCAACAGGGGTCACGGGCCCGGCAGGCTTCGGTGCTGCGCCAGCGCTCGGACCGAGCGCCTCGCGAAGCGCTTCCCGGACCAGCAGCCGCAACTCCTCGCGATCGATCCGCGCCATGGCTCAGCCCCGCGCCCGGAGTGCATGCTCGGCGGCGGAGGCCGCGGCACGGATCGAGCTCTCCTCGCCCGACAGGTAGACGCGGCCGGTGGCGCCCATCATGCGGTAGTCGACGACCTTGATGTCGGCCGCCTTCTCCGCCTCGTTGGCGGCGAGGATGGCGTAGGCGGCGGGCTGCATCTCGAGCACGAACAGGGACTCGCCCTGGAGGATCATGGAGCCGCCCTTGTTCCGGTTGATGAGGAAGGCGTGGTAGCTGTCGACGCGCTTGACGATCCGCGAGGCCAGTACCTCCGGCTTCATCGCGTCGGCCTCGGTGGCGCCGAGATAGTCGAGGATCGCCTCGCCTGCCGCCTTGACCGACGCGGTCTGGTTGGAGTGGAGCTCGAGATAGCCGTACTGCCGCTCGACCACGAGCAGGCCGGGCTTCACGTCGACGGTCTTGACCGCGATGTCGGTGATGTTCTCGATCTCGAGGCCGGGCGCCACCTCGACCACCAGCGCCGCCATGTTGGTGCGGGGCAGGAAGCCGCGCACGAACGAGCCCATGTAGCACATGGTCTTCGGCTGCAACTGGTCGATGAAGATGTAGGAGCGGATCGTCGCCATCAGCGAGCGCCCTCCTCGTTCCGAAGCGCGCGGAGCTCCTCGAGGATCAGCGAGCGGATCTCGGCGCGGAGATCGTCCTCGAGCGGCGCCTCCGCGGGGGCGTTGGTCGGCCGCGACGGCGTGCCGCCGACCCAGTCGAACGAGTAGTCGATCCTGCCGGCCGGCAGGCGCGGCCGGGTCGCCGGCTCGGGCAGCGCCAGCCCGGCGAAGGACGGCATCGCCGCCGTCTTGTCGTAGGCGATGCGGGTCCACTGGACGAGATGCTGCGGCCCGATGTTCTCGCCGACCGACGAGCGGCCGAGAAAGCCGGTACCGATGGTCATCGCCGGCGCGAGGAAGGTGTCGAAGCCCGCCGCTCCGGTCGAGCAGCCGACGTTGATCGCCACCCGCAGCACGTCCATCTCGGCGGCGAAGCGGAGGATCATCCCCGGGTCGGCGGCATGGATCGCCGCCGAGTGGCCGGCGCCGCGGTTGCGCACCATGGCGCGGCAGGCGGTGAGAGCCGCCTCGCGGGTCGCCGCCTCGAAGAAGCCGAGCACCGGGCAGAGCTTCTCGCGGCTGAGCGGATAGTCGTCGCCGATCCGCTCGAGCGGGGCGAGCAGGATGCGGGTGCCGCGCGGCACGCGGATGCCGGCGCTCTCGGCGATCGTCTCCGCCGACTTGCCGAGCAGCGAGACGTTGAACTTGCCGGCCGGGAAGAGATGCTCGGCCAGACGGTCGCGCTCCTCGGCCGAAAGGAGATGGCAGCCGTTCCGCTTCAGCGCGTCGCGGAGAGGTTGGGCGATCGCGGCATGGGCGATCACCGCGGACTCGTTGGTGCAGAGGATCGAGTTGTCGAAGGCCTTCGAGTCGGCGATCAACTTCGCCGCCTTGGCGACGTCCGCGGTCTCGTCGACATAGGCGGGGTTGTTGCCGGGGCCGACGCCGATTGCCGGATTGCCCGACGAGTAGGCGGCACGCACCATGGGCGAGCCGCCGGTCGCAAGGATGAGGTCGATCTTGTCCGACTTCATCACCGCCTCGATCACCGGCATGGTCGGGTTGTCGATGACCTGGACGATGCCGTCCGGCGCGCCGGCCTGCTCGGCGGCGCGGTTGACGAGGCGTGCGGCATCGGCGCAGCAGGCCTTCGCCATCGGGTGCGGGCTGAGGACGAGCGCATTCCGCGTGAGGAGCGCGATGATCGCGGTGTAGAAGACCGAGCAGACCGGATTGGTCGAAGGCGTCAGCGCGAAGATGACGCCCGCCGGCTTCGGAATCGCGACGGTCTTGGTGTCGGCCTCGACCACGTAGTCGGTGAAGTTGGCGCCGGCGTAGTGCTCGAAGAGCCCTTGCGAGCACAGCCGGTTCTTGAGCGCCTTGTGCTCGACGACGCCGAAACCGGTCTCCTCCACCGCCCAGCGGGCATAGCGCGCCGCCTCGGCCTCGGCCGCCCTGGCGACCGCGGCGACGACCTTCAGCACCGCGTCCCGCGGATAGCTGGCATAGGCGGAGGCGGCCCATCGCGCCTTCTCCACCATCTGCATCACCCGCGCGGGATCGACCTTCGCTGCGGGCTTCTCGATGACCTCGGCCATGCCTCTCGACGACTCTCGGGGCCGCGCGAACCGCTGCGCCACCCCGTCCTCCAGGGATTCTCGTTGGCCTCACGCTAGGCCGGGCCGACCCGGGCCGCTTGACAGGACCAGGGGCATTCTTGACAGCCGCCGCACTGCCCCGCGCCGGCTTGCCCCGGACCGCGGCGGCGCGGCACTATCCGCTCGACGCGAAGTCCCTGCCATCGCCGGCGACGGGACCGGGGGAGCGGGCACAGCGAGGAAACAGAGATGACCGTTGCCATTCATCCGCCCCCCGACACGACCCTCTCACCCACCGAGATGGACGCCTGGCGCGCGATCCCGGTCGCGGTCGCCGTCGACCTCCTCCGCGGCGTCGGCCATGTCGACCCGGCCATTCGTCCGCTCAACCGGCCCGGCCGGCAGCCGCGCCTGTTCGGCCGCGCCGTGACCGTGCGCTGCGAGCCGCCCGACTTCGGCGCCGTGGTCCGCGTCCTCGACATCGTCGGACCCGGCGACGTCGTGATGATCGCCGCCGCGGGCAATGCCGACTTCGCCATGATCGGCGAGATTCTCGGCGGCCACCTTCGGCGGAAAGGCTGCGCCGGCCTCGTCTGCGACGGTGCCGTCCGCGACGTCGCCACCCTCGCCGGCTGGCCCGACTTCTCCGTCTTCACCCGCTCCGTCACCCCGCGCGGACCGCTCTCGGCCGAGCGCGGCGCGGTGAACCTGCCGGTGGTGATCGGCGGAGAAATGGTGAGCCCCGGCGACCTCGTGCTCGGCGACGATGACGGCGTCGTCGTGCTGTCGCCGGAAGCCGTCCGCACCCGCATCGGCGACGCACGGGCGCGGCTCACGCTCGAAGCGGAGTGGATCAGGAGCCTCGCCGACGGACGCACGGCACGGGAGACCTTCGGCCTCGGCGGTACCGACGGCGCGCCCTAGACGCGCTTCGCCCCTCGCCAGGGGATACGTTCCTTGATTGCTGGCACGGCCCATGCAAGCATTTGCCTTCGGGCCGGCGGAGGACTGGCCCGAAAGGACCGGTCCGATGAGCATGATCTCGGCGGAACACTCGGTTGTCCATGGCGGGGGGACGCCTCCCGGCGTGCTGGCCTCGGCCGCGACAGGCATCGCCTCCTACATCGAGGAGTGCGGCGGCGACGTCGACAGCATCTTCGGAAACGCGCGGATTCTCCCCGATCTCGCCGGCTCGCCTACCCTCAAGCTGCGGCTGAGCGCCTTCGTCGACCTGTTCGAGGGATCCGCCCGCGCGACCGGCAATGACAATTTCGGCCTGTGGTTCGGCAACCGCTTCCAGCCGCGCGACCTCGGCATGTGGGGCTATGCGGCGATCTCGGCCCCGACCCTCGGCGCTGCCCTCGAAGGCCTCGTCCGCCTCTTCCGGCATCACCAGGAGAGCTCGATGATGCGCCTGTGTGCCGATCCGAACGGGCTGATGCGGCTCGAATACCGGATCACCGCGCCGCAGATCATCGAGCGACGCCAGGACGCCGAGCTGTCCCTCGGCATGTTCCTCAACGTCATCCGCGAGTGCTGCGGCACGCGCTGGGCGCCCGAGGAGGTGCATTTCGAGCACCCCAAGCCGGAGCAGGCCCGCGAGCACGAGTCCGCCTTCGGGGCGCCGGTCTATTTCAGCCAGACCACCAACGCGATCCTGTTCCGCCCCGAGCTGCTGCCGCGGCCGATGCCGGCGCGCGACCTCCGGCTGATGTCGGTGATGCAGACCTGCCTCGAGCAGCTCGGCTCGCAGGCGACGGACGAGGACCTGCTCCTCGACCGCATGCGGACCGCGATCCGCACCCGCCTGCCCTCCGGCTATCCCTCGTTCGAGGAGATTGCCCTCGAGCTTCGCGCCCCGGCCGGGGCGATGCACCAGGACCTCCAGGCCGCGGGGCTGACCTACAAGGACATCGTCGAGGACGTGCGGCGCGAGCTCGCCCTCTCCTACCTTCGCCAGCGCCACCTGCCGTTCTCGGAGATCGCGATGCTCCTCGGCTATTCCGAGCTCTCGGCCTTCTCCCGCGCCTTCCGCCGCTGGACCGGCGCCTCGCCCCGGGTCTATCGGGTGCGCATGCTGAACGGGTGATGCCGGCGCCGCCTACCGCCAGGCGCAGACCATCGCATCCCGGTTCTGCCAGCAGGCACCGTATCGCCTGAGCGTGCCGAGCGGCGTGTGGGCATGACTCGCACCGAGCTCGCCGTTCCAGTAGCCGGTCGCCTCTTTCTCGCCGTCGAGGAGCACATAGGCGAAGTAGCTCACGGCTCCGTCGCGATAGGCCGTGGCGATGAACGAGCCGTCGGACTCGAGGTCGATGTCGCAAGGCCCGTCGATGTAGCGCTTGCCGCCGATCTCGAGGAGGCACGTGCCCTCGACCTCGGCGGCACTGGCGATGCCAACTCCTCCGAGCATGACAGCGACCACGGTCCCGACAAGCGCCCGCATGGCCTTCGTCCCTACCCGTCAACCGCCTCGAGCGACTCCGGCAGGATTTGGCCGCCGTCGACGATGATGGTCTGGCCGGTGATGTAGCCGGCTTCCTTGGAGGCGAGGAACAGCGCGGCGTAGCCGATGTCCTCCACCGAGCCGAGCCGCTTCAGCGGGATCGAGGCGGCCATGGTCTTGAGGTAGTCGGCGCCCAGCCCCTCCAGCCCCTCGGTGACGATGTTGCCGGGCATCACGGCATTGACGGTGATGCCGTACTTGGCGAGCTCGATCGAGGCGGTCCGGAGGAACCCGAGCTGGCCGGCCTTGGAGGCGCCATAGTGCGTCCAGCCTGGAAAGCCGGTCACCGGGCCGGTGATCGACGAGGTGATGACGATCCGCCCGGCCCCGCTCTCCTTGAGCGCCGGGATGCACGCCTTCACCGACACGAACGTGCCCTTGAGGTTGGTGTCGACCACCTCGTCCCACTGCTCGGCGCTCATCTCCTCGATCTTGGCTTGCGGGAAGATGCCGGCATTGGCGCAGAGGATGTCGAGGCTGCCGTAGCGATCGGCTGCCGCCCTGGCCGCCGCGCCCATGCTGTCGAGGTCGCGGATATCGGCCGCGAAGGCCGAGGCGACGCCACCCGCCGCATTGATCTCCGCCGCCGTGGCTTCGGCCGCGTCGATGTGACGGGCGACGACCAGGACCTTGCCGCCATGGCGGGCGAAGACACGGGCGATGCCCTTGCCGATCCCCTTGCTGGCCCCGGTGACCATGACCGACTTGCCGTCGAGCGACGTGAGCATCTTTCCCCTCCCTCTGGTTTTCAGGATGCGGTGCGGCGGCGCCGGTTGAGCGCCAGCATCACGAAGTAGCCGCCGATGAGCACGACGATCGCGCCGATGGTCGAGATCGTGCCGAGCACCGGCACGCCCGGCGTGTAGCCCGCAACCATCTTGGCGTAGAGGAACTCGGGAACCGTCGTGTCGGCGCCAGTGGTGAACAGCGACAGCGGGAAGTTGCCCCACGACAGGAGGAACGCGAAGAGGCTGCCGGAGAAGAGACCCGGCATCAGCACCGGAATCGTGACCTCGCGCATCACCTGCCAGCGGGTGGCGCCAAGGTCGAAGGCGGCTTCCTCGAGCGCCGGGTCGAAGCTGTAGACCTGGATCGAGACGACCAGCGTCACCACCGGCACGATCCAGACCAGATGGGCGAACACCGCCGTATGCCAGGAGAGCGGCAGGCCGAGCGCGTTGAACCAGAGGAGCAGCGCGAGGCCGAGAACCGACTGGGGGAAGAAGATCGGCAGGAGCACGATCTTCTGGTACCAGCGCCGGCCCTTCCAGTCGTAGCGGGCGAAGGCGAGCGCGCCGAAGAAGGCGAGCACCACGGCGACCACCGTCACCACCGCGGCGATCGCCAGCGAGGTCTTGATGATCTCGTGGATCTGGATGGAGTCGAGCGTCTTCTCCCACCAGGTCAATCCCCACTTGGGGATCGGGAAGGTGAAGTAGCGGCTGGCGGTGAGCGAGGCGAGCGTGATCGAGATGCTCGGGATGTAGAGGAAGAGGACGACGACGATCGTCCAAACGATGATCAGGCCCCGCCGGACACGGGAAGCGCGGGTCTCCATGTCAGCGCCTCCCCAGGAACTTGTCGAGGTCGAAGCGCCACAGCGCCACCAGCACCAGGATGCCGACGATCAGCATCAGGAGCACTGCCAGCGCCGCGCCGAGCGGCCAGTTCTGGGCATAGGTGAAGGCGATCTCGATGTCGTGGGTGATCGGGATCACCTGCTGGCCGCCGAGCACCTTGTATTCGGCGATGGCCCCCACCGCGAGGACGAAGGTCAGGAGGCAGCCGATGATCAGGCCCGGCGTCGAGAGCGGCAGCTCGACCTCCTTGAAGACCTGCCAGCGCGAGGCACCGAGGTCGGACGCCGCCTCGCGCGCGTCGTTCGGCACCATCGAGATGCCGAGCGTCAGCGGGAACAGCATGAACGGCAGGTAGACATAGACCATGCCGAGGAGGATGGCCGCGGTGGTGAACAGCATGCTCTCGGGCTCGATCCCGAAGAACGTCTTCATCGTGCCGAGGAGCACGCCGTTCTTGATCAGGAACAGCACCCAGCCATAGAGGCGCACGTTCTCGGAGACGAACAGCGGGATGACGAAGAGGAGCGTGACCAGCGTCGACCAGCGGCCGAAGACCCGCACCAGCCCATAGGCCACCGGGTAGGAGATCGCGATCAGGATCAGCACGGTGGCCGTGGCGAGGCCGAGCGACCACAGCAGCGAGATGTAGTTGGTCGAGTCGAAGATGGTGACGTAGTTCTCGAGCGTCGGCGGATGGCCGAGGCCGAAGGTGCGTGGCGGCATGAACGAAAAGCCGACCACCGCGAGCAACGGCGCCGCGAACCCGATCAGCAGGAAGACGATCACCGGCAGCGCCGACCGGAACCCGGCGCTGAGCCGGAACCCCGGCCCGTCCTCGACCGGCCGCGCTTCGGCGCTCATCGATCGGGCACCACGATCGAGTCGGCGGCGTTCCAGCCGATCGTCACCTCCTGGTCGAGGCCGCCGGCGAACGCCTCGTGGCGGAGCTTCTCGAGCACGAACACCAGCTCGCCGACCCGCACCTGGTACTGGATGCGCGAGCCGAGGGCGTACTCGTTGTAGAGC
>JAEVZM010000358.1 GCA_023392225.1 Pseudomonadota bacterium | reverse complement strand
GAACTGATCCGCTCACTGATCGACTACATCGTGATCACGCCGGACCGGCGACGGGGCGGGTCGACCGTCGACGTTCACGGCGATCTCGCCGGTATCCTCAACATCGCGGCAGGGAAAAAGGAAACGGAGGACGACGAATTTGATCTGCGGCAAATCCGGCTGGTCGCCGGCATGGCGCCGCACGATTGCATAAAAACTGCAGGGATAGGTGGTGGCGGCGGAGGGCCTTTGCCTCGGCCGAATTCACGTAATCCGGTCGGTGAAAAAGACCTGACCCTGCGCAATTTCAACAATGTGCAGGATAAGGTGGTGGAGCCGAGGGGAATCGAACCCCTGACCTCTGCAGTGCGATTGCAGCGCTCTCCCATCTGAGCTACGGCCCCGGCCGGGCAGCCTGACGGCGAACCCGAGGACGGGCGCCATTTACGGTTCGCGCCTAGGCGCTGTCAAGGCGCCGTGACGGCGTTCCCCGATGCGGCACCGGCTCGGGTTGCGGCGTGGCCTTGGCGACGCTACATCAGGTGACCTATTCTCCCACGCGCGGCGAGGCGTTCGATCATCATGCTGGAGCTACTCTGGTTCATCAACTACGTGCTCCAGCTCTATGTCTACGTGCTGATCGCATCGGCCGTGCTGTCCTGGCTGATCGCCTTCGGCGTGGTGAACATGCGCAACCAGTTCGTCGCCGGCCTCGCCCAGGTGCTCTACGCCATCACCGAGCCGGTGCTCCGGCCGATCCGCAACATGCTGCCCAACCTCGGCGGCATCGACATCTCGCCGGTGATCGTCATCCTGATCATCGTCTTCATCCAGAGCGTGATCCTCCCCAACCTCGCCCGCCTCGTCATCTGAGGCGACCGTGCCCGCGCCGGAGCCCTGCTACCGACGCGAGCCGGACGGCGTCCTGCTGACGCTGCGGCTGACGCCCCGCGGCGGCCGCGATTCGATCGATGGCGTCGGCCAGCTTTCCGACGGCCGCGCCGTCGCCCTGGCGCGTGTCCGCGCCCTCCCCGCCGATGGCGAGGCCAATGCCGCGCTCGCCGCGCTGGTCGCCAAACGGTTGCGCGTAGCGAAGTCTGCGGTCACCATCGTCTCCGGCCACACGGCACGGGTGAAGCAGGTGCGGATCGTCGGGGACCCGACGACGCTCGCAAGGGAGATCGATTCTTGGCCAGGCAATCCCTCATCCTAGCCCTCGGCCTGGTGCTCACGGCAACGACCGCCCCGGCCCTCGCCGAGAACGGCAGCGCCTATACCAAGATCGACCTCGCGGCCTGTCGCACCTTCCCCGCCGACCCGGACGACCCGCTCCAGTCCGGCGCCTGGCTCTGCGACGGCTATCGCGGCGTCCCGGTCTATGTCGCCGAAGGGGATCTCCGCTTCTTCGTCTCTTATGGCGAAGGCGCCCGCGACGAGCTCGCGGCGCGGACCACGCTGCCGCCGTTCAACCACATCGGCGAGACCATCGAGTGGCGCACCGCTCCCGACGGGCAGCCGCTCGCGACCATTCTCCGCTTCTTCACCGATCCCGGCGACGGCGGCGCCAAGGGGCAGGTGCTGGTCGTCACCAAGCTCGGGGATTCCGGCCAGATCTGCCACGCGGGCTATGTCGACGCGCGCGCCAACCCCGACCCCAACGCGATGGCGCGCGAGATCGCCGACGAAGTGGGCTCGTTCGACTGCAGCACCGACTCGCCGCGCTTCCACGGCGCCGGCGGCTTCGCCGTATCGGCGCCGGAGCGCCCGCCTCCGGAGGCATCGGGGAACGCCAGCGCCTACACCACGCTGGACCTCGACCAGTGCACCGGCATGCCGCCGGCCGCGAACGACCCGCTCGAATCGTTGGCCTGGTGGTGCGACGGCTACGCCGGCATTCCGGTCTACGTCGCCGACAGCGACCTCCGCGTCAGCGTCTCCTACGGCCACGGGGCGCCCGACGAGGCGGCGGCCGGCACGACCTTCCCCGGCTTCAACCACGTGGGTAAGACGATCGAGTGGCGGCTCGGGCCAGATGGGCGGCCGTTCGCGACCATTCTGCGCTGGTTCGTTGCGCCGGGCGAGGACGGCGGACCGGAGGGCCAGACGCTGGTGATCACCCGGCTCGGGGGCCCAGGACAGGTCTGCCACATGGGATATGTCGACGCGCTGGTGAACCCGGATGCCAACGCGCTCGCCCGCGAGGTGGCGGACAACGGCGCCCGGACGTTCGACTGCACGCGGGAAAACCCGCTGCAATACGGCCTCGTCGGTGGTGACGGAGATGCGCGCGAGTGAGCGCGGCCGCTACTGGCTGCCGCGCCCCCAGGCATAGGCGATCTTGGTGAGCTGCACGTCGCCGAAGCGCTCGCTGGCCCGCGCCACTTTCCGCCCACCGGCATTGCGATAAAACTGGCAGGCATTGTCGTTGTCGGCC
This sequence comes from Pseudomonadota bacterium, assembly GCA_023392225.1. Lineage (GTDB taxonomy): Bacteria > Pseudomonadota > Alphaproteobacteria > Rhizobiales > Kaistiaceae > Bauldia. Next base: position 4,847 of record JAEVZM010000358.1, on the reverse strand, counting down.
AGCGCCCACACGACGACGCTGTCGAACCCGAAGCGGGCCAGCTCGCGGCGAGCGGAGAGGAACAGGCGCGTGCCGAGGCCGACGCCCTGATACTCGGGCAGCAGGTAGATCTCGTAGATCTCGCCCTTCTGGACGAGGTTCCGGGCACGGTTCGGCCCGAAGGTCGCGTAGCCGCAAATCGCCCCGCCGACCTCGATGACGAGGATCGCCGTTCCCTTGCGGATCGCCCGGTCCCACCAGCGCGGCCCGCGGCGGGCGATGATGCGCGACAGCTCGCGAGGCGGGATCATGCCGTCATAGGCGTAGCGCCACGAGGCATCGTGAACTTTCGTGATCGCCTCCGCGTCGCCGCTTTCGGCTCTCCGAACACCGATGGTGAAGGTGTTGCTCATGCAAGAAGCTTATGACCAGTCGGCGGGTCTGCAAAGAGGGCGCGGCCATGGAGTGCGATAAATTTTCGTGCACTGTTGCAAGGGGGCTGCGAGCAGCGGCCACCAGCCGCAGGAATGGCGGAACTCAGCCGCGAATCGCGTCTGCGGCGATGTTGATGAGGAGCGCCAGCACCGCCGCGTTGAACCAGAAAGCGATCACCCCCTGGACGAGGACCGTCCGTCGCACCCGCGCGCCGGTCACCATCACGTCGGAGACCTGCGCGGTCATGCCCACCACCAGCGCCACGTAGAAGAAGTCGAGATAGTCGGGCGCCGGGTCCTTGCCGGGGAACTTGAGGCCCGGAGGGTCGCCCCGGTCGGGATCGTAGTACTCGTGCGCGTAATGGAGCGCGAACATCGCGTGCACGAAGGTCCAGGACAGGACGGTCGTGCCGACGCCGAGGGCGAGGCTCCACGCAGAGGAATGGGCACGGCTGACCTCGGCATAGATCGCGACGAGGCTGGCGATGCCGGCCAGAGCACTGAGGCCGAGGACGACGAACTGGCCGACATCCTGCCGGGCGGCGCGCTGCCGGATGTCCTCGGGATCGGAGCCGGCGAGGAGCGGGACGATCGAGGCGAAGAAGACCAGTACGCCGGTGTCCCAGCCGATCAGGAGGGCGGTGATCACGGGCAGGCCGGCAAACAGGCATAGCGCGATGACCAGAAGGGCGACGGCAGCCCCGAGAAAGACGCGGGGCCAGCCGGCAATCACGTGTCTCACCCGCGAGAAAGAGCCGCTCGGACGCTGCTTGTCCATGACGCCATACCACCGCGCCGCGCGCCGGACCTCAAGCCCCTCATTGGGCGGGCGGCGGCACCCTCACCAGCATCACGCAGGGACCGTCGAACTTGAAGTCGTCCCGCGCCTTCAGGCAGAACGACATCCGGTCCGGCGCCACCAGCTCGGCGCGGCGGTTGCCCTCGGGATTGATGAACATGATCTCGCGGCGATCACGCTGTATGACGCCGTAGATCGGCCGCTCGCGACCATCGGCGAGGAGGCGCGCGTCGAATGCGGTGCCGACCTGGCGGTCGATGCTGAGCACCACCGGCCCCCTGCCCGACCACGTGCCGGTGATGTCGGGGGGCGGCGGATCGTCGGCGGTGGCCGCAGCCGGCACCGCGGCCATCGCGGCGACGAGCACCGCAACGGCCGGCAGCCGGCTCACGCTGTCGCGACTTCCGACTTGCTCCGCTCGGAGCGCTTGCGCGCATGCGGATCAAGGATCGCTTTCCGCAGCCGAATGGTCTTCGGCGTCACCTCGACGAGCTCGTCGTCCTGGATGTAGGCGAGTGCCGCCTCGAGCGACAGGCGCCGCGGCGGGGTGAGGGTCTTGGCCTCTTCCTTGCCGGCGGCCCGTACGTTCGAGAGCTGCTTGCCGCGCAGCACGTTGACCTCGAGGTCGTTGTCGCGGCTGTGCTCGCCGACGATCATGCCCTCATAGACGCGCACGCCCGGATCGATCATCAGCACCCCGCGCTCCTCGAGGTACCAAAGGGCGTAGTTGGTCGAGTCGCCCTGCGAGTTCGAGATCAGCACGCCGTTGCGGCGGCCCGGAATCTCGCCCTTGTAGGGGGCATATTCATGGAACAGACGGTTGAACACCGCCGTGCCGCGGGTGTCGGAGAGCAGCTCCGACTGGTAGCCGATGAGGCCGCGCGTCGGGGCATGGAACACCAGCCGCGTGCGGTCGCCGCCGGAGGGGCGCATCTCGAGCAGCTCGGCCCGACGCTCGGAGAGCTTCTGGACGACGATGCCGGAATGCTCCTGGTCGACGTCGATGATCACTTCCTCGATCGGCTCGAGCTGGCGCCCGGCCTCGTCGGTCCGGTAGACGACCCGCGGCTTGCCGATGGCGAGCTCGAAGCCCTCGCGGCGCATCGTCTCGATGAGGATGCCGAGCTGCAGCTCGCCGCGGCCGGCGACCTCGAACGAATCGTTGTCCGGATTGGTGGTGATGCGCAGCGCGACATTGCCCTCGGCCTCGCGGAGCAAGCGCTCGCGGATGACGCGGCTCTGGACCTTGTCGCCCTCCTGGCCGGCGAACGGGCCGTCATTGATGCGGAAGGTCATCGACAGCGTCGGCGGGTCGATCGGCTGGGCGAAGATCGGCTCGGTGACCTCGGGGGCGGCGATGGTATCGGCCACCGTCGCCTTGGTCAGCCCGGCGATGGCGACGATGTCGCCGGCCTCGGCCTCATCGATCGGCTGGCGCTCGAGGCCGCGGAAGGCGAGCACCTTCGAGGCCCGGCCCTCCTCGACCACCTTGCCGTCGCGTGAGAGCGCGCGGATCGGCATGTTGGTGCGGAGCTTGCCGGAGGTGATGCGGCCGGTAAGGATCCGGCCGAGATAGGGATTGGCCTCGAGCGTCGTCGCGAGCAGGCGGAACGGCCCTTCCTCGACCTCGGGCGGCGGCACGTGCTTGAGCACCAGGTCGAACAGCGGTGCGCAGGATTCCTGCGGCCCCTCGGGGGCGTGCGCCATCCAGCCCTGCTTGGCGGAGCCGTAGAGGATCGGGAAGTCGAGCTGCTCCTCGCTCGCGTCGAGCGCGGCGAACAGGTCGAACACCTCGTTGACGACTTCCAGGTGCCGCTCGTCGGGACGGTCGATCTTGTTGATCGCCACGATCGGCCGGAGGCCGCGCTTGAGCGCCTTCTGCAGCACGAACTTGGTCTGCGGCATCGGCCCTTCGGCCGCGTCGACCAGGACGATCGCGCCGTCGACCATGTTGAGGATGCGCTCGACCTCGCCGCCGAAATCGGCATGGCCGGGCGTGTCGACGATGTTGATGCGGGTATCCTTCCAGATCAGCGAAGTGACCTTGGCGAGGATGGTGATGCCGCGCTCGCGCTCGAGATCGTTCGAATCCATGACTCGCTCAGCAACCTTCTGGTTGTCGCGAAACGAGCCGGACTGGCGCAGCAGCACGTCGATCAGGCTCGTCTTGCCGTGATCGACGTGGGCGATGATGGCGATGTTGCGAAGTGACATGAAATCCTTGGGGCCGATGCGGTTCCCGGGGGCCGGGCCGCATATAAGCGACTTTTGACACAAAAGGAAGATGCTGCGCTGCAATATACACGCGAATGAGCGAGAATTGTGCCAAGCCTGTCGATCACACGAAGACTTTGCTTGCGGCTCCCGCGCCATTGACTAAGACTGGCCCGCCGCCCGCCAGGAACAGGACCTGATGCAGCGCGCCCCGCGCAGACTTACCGTGCTCGCCTCGCTGGACGTCGCGGGTTACACGCGCCTCATCGAGCATGATGAGCGCACCACGCTGTTGGCGCTCGCCCGCGTGCGGCGGAGCATCTTGCGGCCGTCGGTCCACCGGCATTCCGGAAACCTTTTCAAGACGATGGGCGACGGGGCGCTGGTCGAGTTCCAGAGCGTCGAGGACGGCGTCGAGTGGGCGATCGCCTTCCAGACGCAGATGGCCGAGTTCAACCGGGACCGCCCCGAAGACCCCATCCGGGTCCGCGTCGGAGTGGGCCTTGCCGACGTGTTCGTGCGTGGCGACGACCGGTTCGGCGCCGCCATCGGCTTCGTCGTCCGCCTTCAGGAAGCGGCGCCGCCGGGCGGCATCGCGATCACCCACTCGGTGCGCTGGCAGCTCACCAAGGCGCTCGCCGGCCAGTTCGGCGAGACGCAGTGGATCGCCATGAAGGGCAAGGAGGAGCAATACGAGGTCTGGATCTGGACCGGACCCGGCTCCGATCCGGAGATCCCGCTCAAGGTGGCGATCGGCTATCGCCCCCACGCCGACGCGCCGGCCCCGACGCCACCGCCGCTCGCCCCTCCCGAGCCGGTGCAGGACGGGCAGGCCTCGATCATCGTGCTGCCCTTCGACAACATGTCCGGCGATCCCGCGGCGACCTCGATCGCCGACGGCATCGTCGAGGAGATCACGGCGACCCTGTCGCGCGTCCGCGACTTCATGGTGATCGCGCGGAACTCGGCCTATGCCTACAAGGGGCGCGCCGTCGACATTCGCGAGATCAGCCGCGACCTCGGCGTGCGCTACGTGATCGAGGGGAGCCTCCGCAAGGTCGGCGACCGCGTGCGGGTCACCGCCCAGCTCATCGACGCGGCAACCGGCACCCACCTGTGGGCCGACCGCTATGACGGCGTCCTCGACAATCTCTTCGACTTCGAGGACGAGATCGCCTCACGGGTGACCGGCGCGCTCCGCCCCTCGATCTGGGACGCCGAGATCGCCCGGGCACGCCGGAAGCGGCCCGAAAGCCTCGTGGCCTACGACCTCGTGCTCCGCGCCCTCCCCCATCTCTGGGCGCATCGGCGCGAGGACAATGCCGAGGCGATCCGCCTGCTCGACGAGGCGATGGCCCGCGAGCCGTCCTACGCGCGCGCGGCGGCGGTCGCCGCCGGGGGGCGCGCCCCCCCCCGGGGGG
>JAEVZM010000287.1 GCA_023392225.1 Pseudomonadota bacterium | reverse complement strand
GCGCATCGACAGCTGCCCCGGTGCGTTGAAGTCGGCGGCGAAGCGGCCCTCGCCGCGCAGCAGCGGGCCGTCCTCGAGCCGGAGTGCCGAATGCCCGATCCGGCTCATGCCCGACGCGCGCGCATCTCGGCGGCGGCGATGCGCACCGCCTTGACGATGTTCTGGTAGCCGGTGCAGCGGCAGAGGTTCGACGACAGCACCTCGCGGATGTCCTCGTCGTCCATGTCCGGGTTCTCGTCGAGCGCACCGGCCGCGAGCATCAGGAAGCCCGGCGTGCAGAAGCCGCATTGCAGGCCGTGGTTCTCCCAGAACGCCTTCTGGAGCGGATGGAGCGTATCGCCGTCGGCGAGGCCCTCGACGGTGCGGATCGCCTTGCCCTCGGCCTGGACGCCAAACATCAGGCAGGACCGCACCGGCCGGCCATCGACCAGCACCGTGCAGGCGCCGCAGACGCCGTGCTCGCAGCCGAGATGGGTCCCGGTCAGCCCGCAGTCCTCGCGGAGGACATCGGCGAGCGTGCGCCGCGGCTCGACGGTGACGGCGTGCGCCTTGCCGTTGACCTCGAGGGTGATGGCGATCTTGTCAGGCATCGGCAGTGACCTTCGCGTTCCTGAGCGCCGCGCGGATCCGCTCCGGCGTCGCGGGCATGGTGTTCATCTCGACGCCGAACGGCGTAAGCGCATCGGCGATGGCGTTGATCACCGCCGCCGGCGCGCCGATCGTGCCGCCCTCCCCGACGCCCTTGGCCTTGGTCACGGTCTCCGGCGAGATCGTCACCATGTGGACGATCTCGAGGTCGGGGATCTCGACCGCGGTCGGCGGCAGGTAGTCGGCGAGCGAGGTGGTGAGGAGGTTCCCGTCCTCGTCGTAGATCAACTCCTCGAGCAGCGCGTTGCCGATGCCCTGCGCCACGCCGCCGGCGATCTGGCCGTCGACGATCATCGGGTTGATGACGATGCCGGCATCCTCGACCACGACGAAGCGGGTAACGCGCACGCCCCCGGTCTCGATGTCGACCTCGACCTCGCAGACATGGCAGGCGTTGGAGAAGGTGCCGGAGGGATCGTAGAAGCCGGTCTCGCGGATGCCGGCCGGCATGCCGAGCTTCTGGCTCTGGTGATACGAGGCGCGAGCCAGCTCGGCGATCGGCATCGCCTTGTTGGTGCCGGGCACGCGGGCGAAGCCGTCGGCGAGCGTCACCTCGGCCGCCTCGGCCTCCATCAGCTTGCCGGCGATGGCGCGGAGCTTCCCCGCCGCGGCCTCGGCCGCGAGCTTGGTGGCGCCGCCGGAGATGACGATCGAGCGGCTCGCGAAAGTGCCCCAGCCATAGGGGGTGGCGTCGGTGTCGCCCGAGACGATGCGGACCTTGTCGGGCGTCACGCCCATCTCGTCGGAGATGATCTGGGCGAGGCTGGTCTGCAGCCCCTGGCCGTGCGGCGAGGCGCCGATCCGCGCCTCGACATGGCCGGAGGGGTCCATTGCCAGCTCGACGGTCTCGTACCCGGGCACGATCCCCATGGCGCGCTGGGCGAAGACCGGCGTGCCATAGCCGGTGCGCTCGCTGAACACCGCGACGCCGAGGCCGAGGTATCGGCCCTCCCGCCGCGCCGCGTCCTGGCGGGCCCGGAAGGCGGGGATGTCGACATGGGCGACCGCCGCCTCCATCGCCTCGAGATACGAGCCCTCGTCATAGACGACGCCGGTCGGCGAGCGATGCGGGAAGCTGGTGATGAGGTTGCGACGGCGCAATTCGATGGCGTCGATGCCGAGCGCGAGCGCCGCCTTCTCCATGAGCCGCTCCATGGTGAAGGTCAGCATCGGCCGGGCGACGCCGCGATACGGCGCCATCATGCAGGTGTTGGTGGTGACGCCGCGCGAGCGGACCTTGTACTGGGCGAAATTGTAGGGGCCCGGCAGCTCGCCGAAAGCCATCAGCGGCTCGACGCCGCAGGTCACCGGGTAGCAGGAATAGGCACCGACATTGGAGCGGAGGTCGGCCTCGAGCGCGACCAGCCTCCCCTCGGCCGTGAACGCGCCCCGCACCGTGAAGGCCTGGTCTCGGCTATGCGCAGAGGCGAGGAAGTTCTCGCGCCGGTCCTCGATCCACGCCACCTTGGTGCGGAGCTTCCGGGCGAGCCAGACCAGCACCGCATATTCCGGAAACAGCGACATCTTCTGGCCGAAGCCGCCGCCGACGTCCGGCGCGATGACGCGGAGGTCGGACTCAGGCATGCCGAGCACGTCGGCGATGCCGGTCCGCAACATGTGCGGCATCTGCACCGAGGCGACGAGGGTGACCCGGCCGGTCGCGGCGTCGTAGCTGGCGACGCCGCCGCGGGTCTCCATCGGCATTGCCGACTGGCGGCGCGAGCGGAGGTCGAGCTCTACCACCGCATGGGCGCCGGCCATGGCCTCCTGGAAACCCGGCGTCTCGAGCTTGCCCTCGACGAAGACGTTCTCCGGCGCCTCCGGGTGCACGGCCCGGGCACCGTCGGCGAGCGCGGCATCGAAGTCGAGGATCGGGTCGATCGGCTCGATGTCGAGGAAGACCTGCTCGGCGAGGTCCTCGGCCTCCGCCGCGCTCGCGGCCACCGCGACCGCGACCGCCTGCCCGGGGAACGCCACCCGGCCGGCAGCGAGGAGCGGCTGGCCGGGCGCCTTGTAGTCGGGCCGGTTGAGGACGGGACGGATCAGGCCGACGCCATCGAGATCGGCGGCGGTGAACACCAGTCCCTCGTCCGGGCGCTCGATGTCGAGGATGTCGCCGGCGGCGAAGGTGCTGCGGACGAACGCGACATGCATCGCGCCGCGGGCGTGGTCGGAGACGTAGTTGCCCTGTCCCTTGAGGAGGCTCGGGTCCTCTAGCCGGGGAAGCGAGCGGCCGATCCAGCTCATGAAGCGGCCTCGGCGAGCGCCCGGCGGACGACGGTGCCGAGGAGGTCGCTGCGGAACGCTTCCGAAGCGTGGATGTCGGAGGTCACCTTGACCAGGCCGCGCGCCATCTCGGCGGCCTCGGCGAAGGTCGCTTCGCTCGCCGGCTTGCCGGTGAGGAACGCTTCGACCGCGGAGAGCTTGTGCGCCCGGTCGGCGACGCCGCCGACGCCGAGCCGCGCCTCGCGGATCGTGCCGCCGTCCATGCGCAATGCGGCAAGCGCCATGGCGAGGGCGAAGTCGCCCTTCCGCCGCGAGAACTCGTAGAAGCCGGAGCGCCAGCCCGCCGGCAGCGGCGGCAGCTCGATCCGGGTGAGGATCTCGTTCGGCCCGAGCGCGGTCGTGAAGGTGCCCTGGAAGAACTCGGCCGCCGGCACGGTGCGGGTCCCGGCCGTGCTCGCAATGTGCATCGTCGCCCCGAGCGTCGCCGCGACCAGGCACCATTCCGACGCCGGGTCGGCATGGGAGAGGCTCCCGCCGAAGGTGCCGCGCTGGCGGATCGGATAGTGGGCGATGTTGCGGACGACCTTGGCCATCAGCTCGGCGAGCGGCCCGTCGAAGGGCGGCTTGTGGAACGTCGCGTGGCGGGTCAGCGCGCCGATGCTGATGCCGGTGGCGCTGTCGCCGGTCACCCCGGCAAGCTCGGCGACGCCGTTGAGGTCGACCAGCGTTCCGGGACGGGCGAGGCGGAAATTCATCGCCGGGACGAGGCTCTGGCCGCCGGCCAGCACCTTGCCGTCATCCTGGACCTCGGCGAGCATCGCCACGGCATCGGCCAGCGTCTTCGGCGCGAGATAGGCAAAGGCAGCCGGTTTCATGCGAAGATCACGCTCCGAACTGTTGCGGGCCGGCGGCCTCCCCGCCTGCGCGGAGAGGAGGCTGGCCCGGGTCGCGGCTCCGGTGCATCCGCCGGGCCACCGGAGGTGGCAGCTTCGGCCACATCGGTCGTCCCGTCGAGGGCATCGGTCATTTTAATGACATTAAGATCGATCCGCGTTTTTTTATCAACATGAAAACTGGCCGCACCCCCGAATCGCGCGCGGCCAACGTCTCGCCGTCGTCCGGAACGGATCGCGGCGCCCGTGGCGGGCGCGTGGAAGACGCGGTCGGGCTCCGCCGGGATGGCGCGCGACTCGCGGCGCCGGCGCAGCCCAGGCGGACTGCCGTCAGGTCAGGCGTGGTCGCGGAAGAAGCTCGACAGCGCCGCCTTGAACTCGGCGGCATGGCGGGGCGAATCCACCGACTTCGACACGATCCGCACGAACGTCGCGTTCGGGATCGTCGCTGCGAGATCCTCGGCGAAGGAGAGCGGGTGGATGGTGTCCTCGCTGGTGCCGATCACCAGCGTCGGCACGGCGATGCTCCGCGCCTCGGAGTCGGTCACCCCCGGCCCGTCGCGGGCGATCGAGCCGACCAGCGCCGCCCGCGTCACCGGATCATGCCCGGCGAAGGCACCGCGGAGCGAGGCGAGGTTGCTGGGCGCGTCGCGGGCGAGGCGCTTGGCGACTTCGGACTGCTCGAAGATGTCGCGGGCGACCGGCAGCGCATAGTTGCGGAGCAGCTCGGAGACGAGGCCGAAGGCGGCCATGTTGTCCGGTGCCGGGGTGAACATCCACGCCGGCCGGGCGAGCACCAGCGCCTTGACCAGCTCGGGCCGGGTGACGGCCATCCGGAGGGCGATCGCCGCGCCCATCGAGATGCCGCCCATCACCGCCTTCGTCACGCCGCGCTCGGCGGCGAGCGCCGCCACGTCGTCGGTGAAGGTGGCGATGGAAAGACGCGACAGCGCTCCCGCCTCCGACCCGCCATGCGCCCGGCACTCCAGCGTCAGCCGGTGCGTCGCCGGCTCGGACGGGTAGATCTCCTCGATCTGGCTCGCGTCGCCGCCGAGCCCGTGCTGGAAGAGGACGTCGGGCCCCTGCCCGTCCTCGATGTAGCGGAAGGCGACGCCATCCCGCTCGAACCGTCCCTCGCTCATGTCAGTGTCTCCAGCTCGCCCCTCAGGAATGCCGCGACGCCCGGTGCCTCCGCAGCGCTGAGCCCATGCGTCACCAGCGGCCCGTCGAAGCCGGCGCGGCGGAGCGCGCCGAGATAGTGCGGATAGTCGAGGACGCCCTGCCCCGCCGCGACGAAGCCGCCCGCGGCGTCGCGGTCCTTGGCGTGCGCCATGGCGATGCGGTCGGCGAGCAGCTCGACCGCACGGGAGAAGATGTCGCGCTGCGTCTCAAGCGTCGCGACCTCGAAGAGGTTCGCCGCGTCGAGGACGATGCGAAGCCGCGGGCTCCGCATCTCGTCGATCAGCCGGCGGGCGGCCTCGGCGGAGGACACGACATTGGCAAGCTCCGGCTCGATGCCGAGGTCGACGCCCGCCGCCTCGGCCGCCTCGACCGCGACCGCCATCGACGCCGTCATCTCGGCCCACGCCGCCGGCGTCGCGTTGTCGGGATGCGCCCGCCACATGTCGGCTGGGTCGCGCGAGCCGGTGCAGAGCGTGACGAGCCGCGTTCCCATCGCGGGCGCCGCTGCGATCAGCCCGCCGAGCCGGCGGAGCCCTTCGGCACGGACGTCCTTGTCGGGATGGATCATGTTGAAGGTGCCGGACACGGCGACGATGCCGACCCCGGACGCCTCCGCGCCGGCGCGGATCGCGGCGGAGGCCTCCGGCGGGATCGCCGCGGGCAGCGGCTCCATGCCGGAGCACGCCATGTTGTACTGCGCCACCGCATAGCCGGCCCCGGCGACGGCGCCGCGCACGGTCGCCGGATCGGTGCCGGGAAACGTCTTGGCGAAGATGCCGAGCTGCATCAGACCGGCCCTGCCGCCTCGGCGATCTTCACCGCGCGCTTCTCGCGAACCGACTGGGCGACGGCGACCATGCCCTGCACCGAGGCGAGGCCGTCCTCGGCGGTCGCGCCGCGGACCTTCTTCCCGCTCAGCACCGCATCGGCGAAGCCTTCCACCTGGCGCCGGTAGAAATGCCCATCGGCGGCGAGCGGCCGGCGGTAGGTCGCGTCGCTTTCGTGGAAGATCTCGACGTCGCTCGATTTGTAGTACCAGGGGTTGTAGGTTTTGGCGATCACGCCGCCGCGCTCGCCCTGCACCTCGAAGCCCTCGTGCCAGTCCATGCGGAGCGCCACGGTGAGGTCGAGATGGCCGATGGCGCCACTGGCGAAGCCGACGTCGATGAACCAGCAGCGGGCGCCATAGGCCTCGCGGAGCCGTGCCTCGACCGTGTCGATCTCGCCGGCGAGGAAGCGGGCGAGGTCGAGAAGGTGGCTGCCATGGGCGAGCATCAGGTAGCGCTCGCGGTCGGCCTTGGGATCGCCCGCCGGCTTCTTCGCCGCCTTGGACGCCACGATCGCCGGCTGGATGGCGTCGGTCATCACGTAGCGGTGGGTCGAGTCGCAGTACCAGGCCTTGAGCGACAGGAGCTCGCCCATCTCGGCATCGATGAAGTCCTTGGCCGCCTCGATGCCGCCGTCGTAGCGCTTCATGTGGCCGACATGGACGACCTTGCCGGACTTCGCGGCGGCGTCCCGGAGCCGGATCGCGTCCTCGACGCTCGTCGCCATCGGCTTCTCGCAGAGGACGTGCTTGCCGGCCTCGAGCGCTCTGACCGAGGCGTCGACATGGAAGGCGTCAGCCGTGGCGATGATCACCGCCTCGACCTCGGGGTCGGCGAGCATCGCGTCATAGTCGGCGAACGTCTTCTTCGCGCCGTGGGCGATCGCCATGCGCTCGCGGAGGTCGTCCGCCACGTCGCAGATCGCGAACAGCTCCGCGTTCCGCGCCTTCACGCAGGATTCGAAATGCGCCGCCTGGGCGATCTGGCCGGCGCCGAGCACGCCGATCCGGAGCAGCCGCTCCTCCTTCATGGTCCGTCCCTACCTTTTCGAGATGAGTGTGTCGATCTCGTCGCCGCGCGGCATCCGGGTCATCGCCCCGGCCCGCGTCGCGACGATGGCGCCGGCCGCACAGGCCCGCCGGCCGATGGTGCGCAGCGTCTCCTCGTCGAGCGTGCCGAGGTCGCGGCCGAGCAGCCCCGCGATCAGCGAGGCGGTGAAGGCGTCGCCGCAGCCGACGGTGTCGACCACCTCCACCGCGAAGCCCGGGATGCGCACGGCATGCGCGGTGGTGTGGAGGGTCGCCCCATTCGCGCCGTCGGTCACCGCCAGCACCTCGAGCCGGTGGTGCCAGAGGCGCTGGATGCCGGCGACCTCGTCGTCGGAGCCCGACAGCACCGCCAGTTCCTCGCGGCTCAGCTTGACGATGTCGGCCGAGGCCACCGCCTCGCGGCCGGCCGCGGCCATCGCCTGGGCATCGTCCCACACTGCCGGCCGAAGGTTCGGGTCGGCCGAGACCAGCGCCCCCGCCTCCCGCGCCAGGGCCACCGCGTGGCGCTGCGCCTCGGCCGAGACCGGCGTCTTCAGCGACAGCGAGCCGACGTGGAGGACGCGCGCGCCGCGGACGAGATCGGCCTCCACCTCCTCCGGTGCATAGACCGAGTCGGCGCAGTTCTGCCGGTAGAGGGCGAAGCCGCGGTCCCCGCCCGCATCGAGCGTGACGCAGGCGAGCGCGGTGTTCTCGGTGCCGGCGCGGCGGATCGCCGAGACGTCGACACCGGTGCTCCGGAGCGCCTCGAGCGCCAGCGTGCCGAAGCCGTCGCTGCCGACCTTGGTGAGCATCGCCGCGCTGAGCCCCAGCCGGGCGATGCCCGCGGCGACGTTGCCGGGCGCACCGCCGGGCCGGGCCGCGTAGAGCGGCTCGTCGCCGTCACGCCCCGCCGGGATCAGGTCGATGACCAGCTCGCCGAAGGCGACGACGTCGACGCCCTGGCCGGAGGAGCCGGTCACGCGTAGCTGGGATTGTCGACCAGAGCCGGCTTGCCGTCGCGCTCGACGACGAGCTTGCGCATGCCGTGGTCCTTGATCGTGCCGTAGTCGTGGCCGGCGTCGGTCTGGCAGAACCAGACGAACACCAGCTTGTCCTTGCCCGTGTTGACCGAGCGGTGGCCCCAGCCCGGCGGGATGAAGGCGACGACGCCGGGCTTCATCTCGACGGTCTTGACCTCGCCTTCCGGCGTCTCGAGCAGCAGCAGCCCCTCGCCCGACTGGGTGTAGTAGCCCTCGGCGCATTCGAGGCGGGTGTGGTAGTGGCCGCGGGTGAGGTAGAACTCCTCGCCCACCTTGCCCGGCATCATGATCGTGGTGCCGAAGGCGATGTCGCAGTCGTCCGGCCGGTAGTCGACCACCTCGTAGGCGATCGGGTCGCCGCCCTCGGCGATGGCCTTCTCGAGCGCCGCCTCGTCGCGGAAGAAGCCGCGAAGGTCGGACAGGCGCTTCTCGTAGCGGCCGGTCGACGGCGTGACGGCACCAGTCTCCGGATCGATCGCGACTCCAGCGGGCAACAGCATTTTCAACCTCCCTGACAGAACTCGGAGGTGGAGCTACGGCCCGGCCGCCACCCTGTCAATCCGCGTGCCCCGGCTATTGCGTCTTGGTGACGATGCCGCAGGTGGCGATGATCGCGCCCGAGCCGTTGTCGGTGAAGCAGCTCTCGAGCGTGGTGGCGCTCATGATGGTGATGCGATGCAGCCCCTCGGTGTCGGAGCCGATCAGCGTGCCGTTGTTGAGCGAGAAGGCGAGCGCGATCGGCCGTCCGGAGCCGTCGTCGGCCGCGACCGTGCCCCAGATCAGCCGCCCCTCCTGGTGCTCGAGCTTGTAGGTCACCTTCACCTTGCGCACTTCGCCCTTGGCGTCGGCGCTCCGTCCGAGGGTGACGACGTCGAAATCGCCGATCCAGGTGCCGGTGAAATCCGGGGTCGAATCCTGCGCCGCGGCGCCGAGCGTCGTCCCGAGCAGCAGCGCCGCGCCAAGCATCGTCTTCTTCATGGCCAGTTCCCCCTCGTCACGGAAGCCTTGCGAGTCCCGGCAAGCCTAACACGCCCGCGGCGGCCGCCGCGACCGCCTCCATGTCGCGGCATGCGAAAAGCGCGGGAGCGTCGCCGCCCCCGCGCCTCGTCGATGGGAAGACGGGAGACGGCTACTTCGCCGCCGCCTCGACGTTGTCCTTGTTGTAGACCGAGAACGGCCCCATCAGGACGCGGAGCCCGGCATCGCGGGTCGGGTCCTTGGTGATGGTGTAGTCGCCCATCCGGCCGGCGGTGAACTGCACGCCGTCGGCCGCCGTGATGGCACCGGAAGCGAGCAGGTAGGCCGTGTAGTAGCTGAGGTAGCCGAGGTCGACGAAGCTCCACAGCGCGAACTCGGGAGCGCAGCCGTTCATGGTGTAGGCGAGCATCTCGCTCGGCACGCCGAGGCCGCTGGTCTTCACCGTGTCGCAGAGGCCTTCGTCCTGCATCGCCTTGGCCGCGGCCACGATGCCGACCGAGGTCGGCGCCATGATCAGCTGCATGTCGGGATGCTTGTCGACGAGGGCGAGCGCCTGGTTGTAGCTCTCCTCCGACTGGTCGTTGCCATAGACGGTGTCGATCAGCTCGAGCTTGGCGTATTTCGGATCCTTCAGCGCCTCCTTCATGGCGGCGATCCAGGCGTTCTGGTTGGCCGCGTCGGGCGAGGCGGAGAGGATGGCGAACTTGCCGCCGCCCTCGCCGAGGATCGAGAGGGCCATGTCGGCCATCACCTTGCCGGTCTCGGAGAAGTCGACCTGGGCGACGAAGACGTCCTCGCCTTCGGCCGAGGGAATCGGCGAATCCCAGGTCACGACCGTGATGCCCTTGTCCTTCGCCGCCTTGGCGGCGGGCACGATCTGGTCGCCCGAGTTGTTGGAGATCATGATCGCGTTGACGCCCTGGGTGGTGGCGTTGGTGACGATCTCGATCTGGCCGGCGACGCTGTTCTCGGGCGTCGGCCCGAGGAACTGCAGCTTCTCGCCGTTCTTCAGCTCGGCCGCGGCTTCCTCTGCGCCCTGGTGGGCCTGGTCGAACGGCAGGATGCCGAGGAACTTGGGCAGCAGCACCATGTTCAGCGACTTGCCGGGCTCGGCCTTGACCGCATCGGCCAGCGCCGCACCGGGCATCGCGAGCATTGCAAGGGCTGCCGAAGCCAAAAGGTACTTCTTCATGCTTTCCTCCCTTTCCACTTGCTTAGGACCATTTCGGTCAGGTTCGGTACGAGCACAGACAGGATGAGCAGGCCTCCGATGACGCTCGTCTGTGTGTTGCCGGTGATGTTGGCGAGGCCCATGCCATTCCGGAGATTGAGGATGATGAGGATCGACAGCCCGACGCCGACGAGGTTGCCGGAGCCGCCGAAGATGCTGACCCCGCCGAGCAGCACGATGGTGATGATGTCGAGCTCGAACCCCTCCGCCATGTCGCCGCGGACCGAGCCGAGCCGCGCCGCGTAGAGCAGCCCGGCAAGCGCGGCGACGAGGCCGGAGATGATGAACAGCGCCATCTTGATCCGCCGCACCTTGACGCCGGAATAGCGGGCCGCCG
>JAEVZM010000520.1 GCA_023392225.1 Pseudomonadota bacterium | reverse complement strand
ACCCCATACGCAACACCAATGATGGGGACGATCCTGCCCGCGTTAACGTAAACCGCGCGTTGAAGGACATGGTTAGCGTTTGGTAACCGGACGCCGGCCCGGAGGCCTGCCATGCGGGATTGGGCCTTTTCCTTGCCGCACCCCGCGGCTACACACAGGCGCCAAGACCGAAAGATTACCCAAGCTACGAAAGGCGCCGGCATCGGCCGGCTGACTCTGCATCATGCTGTTCATGTTCGATTGCGACGGCGTGCTCGTCGACTCCGAGATCATCGCCGCGGCCGTCGATGCCGAGCACCTCGGCAAGGTCGGCTTCGAGATCACGCCCGAGGAGGTCATCCGCCGTTTCGCCGGGCTGACCAGCGTCGACATCATCGAGATCATCGAATCCGAGATCGGGCGGCCGCTGTCGCCGGACTATCTCAAGGACCAGCGCGCCGCGCTGGACATCCGGCTCCAGGAAGAGATCCAGCCGGTGACCGGCGTCCATGAGATGCTGGACATGATCGACGGGCAGATCTGCGTCTGCTCGAACTCGTCGTCGGAGCGGCTCAAGATGACCATGACGCCGACCCGGCTCTGGGACCGCTTCCGGCCCTACATCTACTCCGCTCCGGAGGTCGGCACCCGCAAGCCCAAGCCCGACCCGAACGTCTACCTCTACGCCATGGAGCAGTTCGGCTCCGATCCGCGCGAATCGGTGGTGGTCGAGGACTCCGTCTTCGGCGTCACCGCCGCCAAGCGGGCCGGTGCCCGCGTCATCGGCTTCACTGGCGCCTCGCACGCCTGGCCGGGCCTCGCCGACCTCCTCACCGAGGCCGGGGCCGAGACCGTCGTCAACCGCCTCACCGACGTGCCGAAGGTCGCGGCGGCGATGGCGATGTGGGACGG
This sequence comes from Pseudomonadota bacterium, assembly GCA_023392225.1. GTDB lineage: Bacteria > Pseudomonadota > Alphaproteobacteria > Rhizobiales > Kaistiaceae > Bauldia. The sequence continues at coordinate 7,758 of JAEVZM010000520.1, read as the reverse complement.
CGTCGGCGACTGAGGCGCCTCCCCGGGCGGTGTGACTATAGTCACACCGTGGCTTGCCGCGGCGCGTCGGTGCAGGCAGCATGGCTGTCCAATCAGACGCGTTTGACCCGGGGGACTATGATGAAGCGCATTCTTGCCTGCCTTGCAGGGGTGGCGATGCTCGCCTCGGCGAGCGCCGCCCATGCCGACAGGGCGATCATCGTCCTAGACGCCTCGGGCTCGATGTGGGGCCAGATCGACGGCGAAGCCAAGATCTCGATCGCCCGGGACACACTGGCAAAGGTGCTGAAGACGGTTCCGCCGGAGCTCGAGCTGGGGCTGATGGCTTATGGTCATCGCGACAAGGGCAGCTGCACCGACATCGAGCTCGTCGTGCCGCCCGCCGCCGGGACCGCCGACGCGATCGCCGCGGCGGCGAGCAAGATCCAGCCGAAGGGCAAGACGCCGCTCAGCGAGGCGGTCCGTCGCGCCGCGGAGGACCTGCGCTACACCGAGGACAAGGCGACGGTGATCCTCATCACCGACGGTCTCGAGACCTGCGACGCCGACTCCTGCGCGGTCGCCAACGAGCTCGAGAATGCGGGCGTCGACTTCACAGCGCATGTCGTCGGCTTCGGCCTCTCCAGCGAGGAAGGCCGGCAGGTCGCGTGCCTCGCCGAGAACACCGGCGGCAAGTACATCGCCGCCGGCAACGCCGAGGCCCTCGGCCAGGCGCTCACCGAGACGGTCGTGGTGGCGGAGCCCGCGCCGGAAGCGGTCGCGCCCGAATACAACCTCCTCGTCACCGCCCGCATCGCCCCGGAGGCGGAGCCGTTCAGCTGGGACGACAACATCCGCTACGACGTCCACCAGGCCACCGCCGACGGCTTCGGCGGCGATCCGGTCGGGATCGAGTATGGCCACGAGGGCTCGCTGGCGAAGTTCGGCCTGCCGGCCGGCGACTACGTGATCGTCGCCAGCAAGGATCTCGCCCGGGCGACGCTGCCGGTCTCGGTCAGCGCGGACGAGGAGACGACGGTCGACGTGGTGTTCGACGCCGGCTTCATCGAGGCCCGCGCCATGGACACCGAGACAACCCCTTCGACGGATGATGGCGTCCGCTGGGACATCACCGATTCCACCGGCGAGACCGACATCAGCTACGGCCCGACCCGCCGCATCCTGGTCGATTCCGGCGAGAGCACCGTCACCGCCAGCCTCGGCAACGCCCGGGCGACGGTGCCGGTCACGGTCAATACCGGCGAGACGGTCGCGGTCGACGTCGTGATCGGCTCCGGCCAGCTGGTGCTCCGCGGCAAGCGGAGCGAGGAGGCGAACGACCTCGACGACGCGATTGCCTGGCAGGTCACCGACGCCGCGGGCGAGACCACCACCGTCTATGGCGGCGAGGTCACCCTCGACCTCGCGGCCGGGGACTATACGGTCACCGCCACCCTCGGCCAGGCGAGCGTCACCCTGCCGGTGTCGATCCCTGCCGGAAAGACGGTCGAGAAGACCGTCGTGGTCGCCACCGGGCGAGCCGTCGCGCACCTCTATTTCGGTGAAGGCGGCCCGATGGCGAATGACGGGACCGCCTTCGAGGTGGTCGATTCCGATCCCGGCTCCGACGGCGAATACCGCGTCGTCACCTACGGCTACGGTGACGGCGTCACCTTCGACCTGCCCCCGGGCAAGTACGTGATGCGCGGCTCCATCGACATCGCCAAGGCGGAATCGGGGTTCGAGGTCAGCGCCGCCAAGGTCACCGAGGTGCCGGTGATCGTCGAGGCCGGCATCCTCGCCATCACCGCGCCCGGCGCCGAAGCGCTCGAGCTGTTCAAGGCCGAGAAGAACATCATGGGCGAGCGGGAGTCGGTTGCGTATGCCTATGGTGAGAGCTGGACGCTCGCCGCGCCGTCCGGAGACTACGTGCTGAAGGTCTCGAAGGGCGGCAGCGAGGCCACCTACCCGGTAAGCGTGCGCACCGGCGAGCGGACCGAGCTGCTCGCCAACTGAGGCCGGCTCGACCGGCCGGGGAGCTACGATGCGGATCATCGTCCTGGCCGCGGCACTCTTGGTGGCGGCTCCGGCCGCCGCCGTCGAGATAGCGCTGCCGATAGACTGCACGATCGGCGGCGGCAGCGCCATCCAGAACTACTTCGATCGCGACCCGAGCGACGACCGCCGCGACTACATGTGCGGCCACCAGACCTATGACGGCCACGACGGCGTCGACTTCCGCATCGCGGATCTCAGGGCCATGGCGAGGGGCGTCGCGGTGCTTGCCGCCGCCCCGGGCACCGTGCGGGCCACCCGCGACGGCATGCCCGACGTGAGCATCGACGAGACCGGCCCCGATGCGGTCAAGGACCGCGAGTGCGGCAACGGCGTGATGATCGACCATGGCGAGGGCTGGGCGACGCAGTACTGCCACATGAAGGAGGGCAGCATCCGCGTCCGCGAGGGCGACCATGTCGATGTCGGAGCGCTGCTCGGCGAGGTCGGCCTTTCCGGCAATACCGAGTTCCCGCATCTCGAGTTCAGCGTCCATCGCGACGACGTGGAGATCGACCCGTTCGCCATCGGTCCATCACCGGCCGATCCTGCCTGCCAGTTCGCCGGCGACCTCGACAGCGCCATCTGGTCGCCGGCTGCCGCGACCGCCCTCGCCTACCGCCCCGCCTTCGTCCTCAATGCCGGCTTCGCCGGCGCGCCGATGGCGATAGAGGACGTCGAAACCGGCGCGGCCGCCGACATGGCGCTCACCCCGCAATCCCCCGCGCTCGTCTTCTACGGCCTCGCGATCGGCCTGGAAGCGGGGGACGTCCAGCGCGTGACGATCACGGCGCCGGACGGCTCGGTCTTCGTCGAGGAAGATGTCGAGCCGATGGACCGGCCGAAGGCGCAGTACTTCGTCTTCGCCGGCCGGAAGCGCCATGAGGAGCCCTGGCCCGCCGGCACATGGCACGGCCGCTACGTGGTGACCCGCGACGGACGCGAGGTCGCGGCCCGCGACGTCCGCTTCGAGATGCCCGAGTAGGCCGGCAGGAAAAGGGGCGCCGCACGGGCGCCCCTCCCCCGAAGCCCACCGTCCCGATCAGATGACCAGGAAGTCGCCGGCGTCGATGTCGGCCTTGTTGGCGAGCTTGGCGAACACCACCGCATCCTTGCCGCCGGCGCCGTCGGCGTCGTAGCGGAGCGTGCCGTTCTTGTAGAGGATGTGGACGTCGGCGCTCTTGGCCGTCTTGCCATGGGCGAAGGCGTCGTCGGACAACGCACCGGCGTCGAGGGCCTTGAACACCTTGTCGTCGAGGAGGATCTGGTCCTTGCCGACCTCGAAGCCCATGATCTTCGAGAACGAGCTGCTGACCTTGGTATCGAAGACATAGGCATCGAAGCCCGCCCCGCCGGTCAGCTTGTTGTGACCCGTGCCGCCATAGAGCCAGTCGTCGCCGCCGGAGCCGAACAGCACGTCGTTGCCCTTGCCTCCCTCGGTCCTGTCGTTGCCACCGAGGCCGTCGACCCTGTCCTTGCCGCCCAGGGTTTTGATCGTATCGTCGGCCGACGTCGGCAGAGGCCGGCCGAGCACGGTGTGCTGGCCGTGGATGACGTCGCTCTTGGCGGTGCCGCGGATCGACTCGCCGACATCCCGCAGCATGATCTTCGTCCCGCCGGAACCGTCGCTGACGGCGACAAGCGCGCTCTCGTAGGGGAACAGCAGCGTGAAGGTGTAGGTCTCGGCCTTGCCGGTGACGGTCACCAGGCCGGAGGTCGAATCGTAGTCGACGATCGTTCCGGCGGTGAACGAGAGGCCGGTGAAGTCCACCGCGTCGTCCAGGCCGAGGCCGTAGACGGTGTTGGCGAAGGCCGTGCCGGACATCGCGGCGTCGTCGATCATCAGCGTCTCGCCGCCGACCATGTCGAAGCCGACATCGCCGCTGCCGAGCGCGCCGATGGCCGACAGGCGGAGCGTGCCGTCGGTGATGAGCGTCTGGCCGGTGAGCGAGTTGGCGCTGGCGATCACCGTGGTGCCGGACCCGCGCTGGACGAGGGTGCCCGCACCGGCGAGGACGGCGTCGAGCGCGAAGACGTCGGTCCGATCGACGACGAAGCTGCCCTCGCCGGTCACGGTGCCGAGGACTGCGCCGCCATTGCCGAGCACCAGCTCGGCTCCGGCCGCAATGCCGATGCCGCCCGAATAGGCCTCTGCGTCGAGGATCGTCCACGAGCCGCCGGATACCGCGAGCAGCTCGAAGCCCGACACCCCGGCGATGGTCCCGGCGCTATCCTCGGAGCCGCTGTCCATCAGGAGGTTGAGGGTGTCGAGCGTACCGGCGCCGCCGACCATCGTGCCCTTCACCGACGAGCCGGTGTAGAGGTTGAGCTGGTCGTCGCCGTCGCCGAGGTCGATGGCGGAGCCGTTGAGGGCCTGCATGGCGCCGCGGTTGGTCAGCGTGTCGGCGCCGCCGCCCATCATCACGCCGCCGATGATGGTGCCGCTGTTGGTGATGACGTCCGCCCAGTCGCCGACGAGGTTGATCGCCTCGTTGCCGATCGGCGTCAGCGGCAGAACGTCTTCAGGGTCGACGCCCTCGGGGCCGTTGCCGCCGCCCTCGATGACGCCGGCATTGTCGATCGTCGTCGCGGAGAAGGCGCCGCCGTTCTCGCTGTCGTCGACCTGGATGGCGCGGCCGTAGCCATAGATCAGGCCGCCTTCGTAGTTGGTGATCGTGCCGCCGCCCATGGCGACGCCTTCCGACAGGTTCGGCCCGCCGTCGTGATAGCCCTCGTGGCCGAGGCCCCTCACCGCGCCCCAGTTGTCGAGGATGAGGAGGCCGTCGGTATCGATCGCGTCGCCGTCGCTGTCGGAGGTCTCCGCCGAGCGGCCCTCCATCGTGCCGTAGTTGGTGACGTGGACGGTGTTCCCGGCACCGGGCGCGTTGTCGATGTTGACCGCCGAGCCGTCGTTGCCGGCGATCGTCGCGCCGGCCGCGTTATAGACGGTGACCGCCTCGTCGCCGGTGATGCCGTGCTTGCCGCCCTCGATCAGCGAGCCGGCATAGTTGTTGACCACGCCACCGGCATCGTCCTGGAAGTCGATGCCGTCGCCGCCACCCCCGGCCTGGACGTAGCCGTAGTTGTTGATCGTCGCGTTTGCGCCGGGGCGGATGGCATCGGCATCCACGCTCTGGATCAGGGCGCCGGCGCGGTTGACGATGAGGATCGATGTTGCCGCCTCGACACCGTTGAAGTCGATCGCCTGGCCGCTGCCGGTGGCCGAGATCTTGCCGGCATTGTCGATCAGGACCTGGCCGCCGGTGAGGTCGTCGTCGATGCGGACCGCGTCGTCGGGCGAGGTGATCGTGCCCCTGTTGGTCAGCGACAGCGAGCGCACGTCACCGGCCGAGCCGGTGGTGTCGAAGGCCCGGTTGGTGAGGGACTGGATCAGGCCCTCGTTGACGATGACCACGCCGGGCGGCACGTCGGAGGACGGATCGAGGTCCCAGACCACGGCATCGCTGCCGGTGACGACGAGGCTGCCGACGCCGGTGACGTCGAGCGTGTCGTTCGCCTCGAGAAGTTGCTGGCTGGTCTGCGGTCCGGAGATCGTGAAATCGGTCATCTCTACCCCTGTCGTGAATCGACCCGCACCCCGCGGGACTCCGCGGGGTGGTTAGGTGTCTTCGATGACAGGGGGGTGACGGTCCCCCCCCGCCGGCGGGGGACCTCCCGCCTACTTCAGGCGGAAGACGATGTCCTGCGCGCCCTCCCAGAGGGTCATCTTGCCGAGCGCCATGAGGTTCTCGCGGCCCTTGGTGATCGTCAGGAAGTGGTTGCCGGCGAGCTGGCCCATCTTGCTGGCGAAGTGGACGCCACCATAGGCGAGGAGGATCTCGGTCTCCGAGATGCCGCCCGGATAGAGGATGAACTCGCCCGGCGCGGGGTTGCTGGTGTGGTTCTCGTAGCCGAGCCCGAGGTCGAGGTCGCCGAGCGGGATCCAGCAGCCCTCGCCGCTCCAGCGGACGTGGATGATCCGCTCCTTGTAGGGCAAGAGGCTCTTGAACTTCGCGCAGGTCTTGGGCGCGTTGGCCTCTTCCAGCTCGCCTTCGAACTCGAACGGCCCGGCATTGATGATCAGCGTCGTCACATGTGCCCCCGTGGGATTGGTGTCGCTTTCCTGTAGCGCTATTCCGCCGCCTCGACAAAGGGCACCGGCGGCTCCCACTTCAGCTTCGGCTGCCGTGCGGCCCGGGTCTCGTCGAGGCGCCGCCGCGGCGCGTGCACGGGCGCGGCGCGGAACATCTCGGCCTCGCCGGCCTTCGCCCGCATCGCGAGGTCGCGGAGCGTGGCGACGAAGAGGTCGATCGAGGCGAGCGATTCCGACTCCGTCGGCTCGATCAGCATCGCGCCATGCACCACCAGCGGGAAGTACATGGTCATCGGGTGATAGCCCTCGTCGATCATCGCCTTGGCGAAGTCGAGCGTGGTGACGCCCGTGCCCTCGAGGAAATGGTCGTCGAACAGCACCTCGTGCATGCAGGGCCTGTCGCCGAACGGCTGGCTGAACAGGTCGCGGAGCGTGGCGCGGATATAGTTGGCGTTGAGCACCGCGTCCTCCGACGCCTGGCGCATGCCGTCGGCGCCGTGGGCGAGCATGTAGCTCATGGCGCGGACGAACATGCCCATCTGGCCGAGGAACGCGGTCATCCGCCCGAAGGGCGTGGCGGTGTCGCCGGCCTCTGCCCGTGTCTCGATGAACTCGGCGCCATCGGCGGTGAGCCGGACGAATGGCACCGGCGCATAGGCGGCGAGCTTGTCCGAGAACACCACCGGCCCCGCCCCCGGACCGCCGCCGCCAAGGGGCGGCGAGCAGGTGTTGTGGAGGTTGATGTGCATGGCGTCGACGCCGAGGTCGCCCGGCTTCACCTTGCCCACGATGGCATTGAAGTTGGCGCCGTCGGCATAGAAGTAGGCGCCGGCCGCGTGCACGGCCTCGGCGATCCCGACCACGTCCCGCTCGAACAGGCCGCAGGTATTGGGGTTGGTGAGCATGATCGCGGCGACGTCCGGCGACAGCCGCTCGCGGACGGCGGCCGGGTCGACGGTGCCGTCGGCCCGGGCCGGCACATCGACCACCTTGTAACCGAGCAGCGCCGCGGTGGCCGGGTTGGTGCCATGGGCGGACTCGGGCACGAGCACGGTGGTCCGCGCCTCGCCGCGATCGAGCATCGCCGCCTTGATCGCCATCATGCCGCACAGCTCGCCATGGGCGCCGGCCTTGGGGCTCATCGCCACCGAGGCCATGCCGGTCTCGGCGAGGAGCCAGCGGCCAAGCTCGGCGATCAGCTCGAGCGCGCCGGGCACGGTCGAGAGAGGCTGCAGCGGGTGGATGTCGCCGAAGCCCGGCAGCCGCGCCATCTTCTCGTTGAGCCGCGGGTTGTGCTTCATCGTGCAGGAGCCGAGCGGATAGAGCCCGGTATCGATGGCGTAGTTCTTCTGGCTGAGCCGCACGTAGTGGCGCACCGCCTCGGGCTCGGTCAGCCCGGGCAGGCCGATCGGCGCCTTCCGCGCATGGCGGCCGAGCCTCGATGCCGTTGCCGGCGCTTCCGGCAGGTCGACGCCAGTCACGTCGAGCCGGCCGGTCTCGAAGATCAGCGCCTCCTCGACCTGGAGGGCCTTGTTGCCGGTGAAGGTCGGCGCGGTCTCGTCGGCAACGGCCGCCGCCGGGCGGGTGGGACGTCCCTGGTCGTTCAGCATTACAGGCCCTTGGCTTGGTCG
>JAEVZM010000118.1 GCA_023392225.1 Pseudomonadota bacterium | reverse complement strand
GCCCGGTTCTCCCTAAATTCTCCGCACGGGAGAATCACGCCATGCGGCAATACCTCGACCTGATGCGCCACGTGCTCGACCACGGCGCCACCAAGACCGATCGCACCGGCACCGGCACCCGCTCGGTGTTCGGCTACCAGATGCGCTTCGACCTCGAGGCCGGCTTCCCGCTCCTCACCACCAAGAAGCTGCACCTCCGCTCGATCATCCACGAGCTGCTGTGGTTCCTCTCCGGCGACACCAACATCGCCTACCTGAGGGAAAACGGCGTCCGCATCTGGGACGAGTGGGCCGACGAGAACGGCGACCTCGGCCCGGTCTACGGTGCCGAGTGGCGCTCGTGGCCGACGCCTGACGGCGGCTCGATCGACCAGATCGCGGACGTGGTCGAGCAGATCCGCCGCAACCCGGACTCCCGCCGGCTGATCGTCACGGCCTGGAACCCGGCCGATGTCGAGCGCCAGGCGCTGCCGCCCTGCCACTGTCTGTTCCAGTTCTACGTCGCCGAGGGCCGGCTCTCCTGCCAGCTCTATCAGCGCTCGGCCGACATCTTCCTCGGCGTGCCGTTCAACATCGCCTCCTATGCCTTGCTCACCATGATGATGGCGCAGGTCACCGGCTTGCGGCCGGGCGACTTCGTCCACAGCCTCGGCGACGCCCACCTCTACCTCAACCACATCGAGCAGGCGGAGCTGCAGCTCTCCCGCGACCCGCGCCCCCTGCCGCGCATGCGCATCAACCCTGAGGTCCGGTCGATCTTCGACTTCGTCTATGCCGACTTCACCCTCGAGGACTACGACCCCCACCCGCACATCAAGGCCGAGGTGGCGGTATGACCACGACGATCCGCTCCGCAGTTCCGGCCGACGTGCCGGTGATCCTCCACCTCATCCGGGCGCTGGCCCGCTACGAGAAGCTCGAGCACAAGGTGGAGGCTACGGAGGCCGACCTCGCCGAGGCCCTCTTCGGACCGACGCCCCGCGTCTTCTGCGATCTCGCCGAAGTCGATGGCCGGACCGCCGGCTTCGCGTTGTGGTTCTACACCTTCTCGACCTTCGTCGGCCGCCACGGCCTCTATCTCGAGGACCTGTTCGTCGAGCCGGAGTTCCGCGGCCGCGGCGTCGGCAAGGCGCTCATCCGCCATCTGGCGCAGCGCTGCGTCGCCGAGCGCCTCGGCCGCTTCGAATGGTCGGTCCTTGATTGGAACGAGCCTGCGATCCAATTCTACCGCGCCCAGGGTGCGCGCCTCCTCGGCGACTGGACCGTCTGCCGGGTCGACGGTGAGGCGCTCGCCGCCCTGGGCCGCCCGGAATAGGTCCGGAGCGCATCCCCCGCGCGACAGGAGGCCGTGCTTGAAGTCGGTAGAGAATGCGATCGAATCGATCATCATGGGAGCCCGTTGGCTCCTGGTGATCTTCTATGTCGGCCTCGGCGCCGCGCTGATCGTCTACGCCCTTTCGTTCATCTACAAGTTCGCGAAAGTCGCGAGCGGGGTCTTCACCTACGAGGAAGGCGAGATGATCCTCGCCATGCTCGGCCTCATCGATGCGGCCCTCGTGGCGAGCCTCCTGGTGATGGTGATGATCTCGTCCTACGAGAACTACGTGAGCCGGCTGGAGAACGCCAATGCCGAGCTGTCCTGGCTGGGCAAGCTCGATTCCGGCAGCCTCAAGATCAAGGTCGCCTCCTCGATCGTGGCGATCTCGTCGATCCACCTCCTGCAGGTATTCCTCAACGCCAACCACTACAGCGACATCAAGATCGTCCTCTACATGCTGCTGCACCTGACCTTCGTGGTCTCGGCGCTGCTGCTCGCCTATGTCGACCGCATCTCGTCGAAGACCAAGGACCCCAAGCAGCCGTGAGCGACGTCGCCATCGCCCTCGTCGCCGCCGTGGCCGAGAACGACGTGATCGGCACCGCGGGCGACATGCCATGGCGGCTGTCGTCCGACCTGCGCCGCTTCAAGGCGCTCACCCTCGGCCATCCCGTGGTGATGGGTCGGCGCACCTTCGCCTCGATCGGCAGGCCCCTGCCCGGCCGCGACAACATCGTGGTGAGCCGCAATCCCGCCTTCGCCGCGGACGGCGTCGAGGCCGCCTCCTCCTTGGACGCGGGCCTCGCGCTGGCCTTCGCCGCAGCGCGGAAGGCCGGCCTCGACACGGTGTTCGTCATCGGCGGCGGCGAGCTCTATGCGGCTGCGATGGAGCGGGCCGACCGCCTCCACATCACCCATGTCGCGGCAAGCCCCGAGGGCGACACGCATTTTCCCCCGATCGACCCGGCGATCTGGGAGCCGGAGAGCGAGGAGCGGGTCGCCGCCGGCGAAAAGGACACCGCAGCGACGCGATATGTCGTCTATCGCCGCCGGATAAGCGCCGCATCCCGTTGACGTTTGGCCGGCTCCGCCCCAAGTGTCATCCACTGCAGGATCGGCTCGCAACGCGGCCGGGCCGGCGTTGCTAAGGCTCGGTCAGTTCGCCTATAACCGCGCCACATCGAAAAAGTGCTGTATCGTGCGGTTTTTCCCGCGATGCTCGGTAGCTCGGAAAGGAGCGAAATGCCCTGGAACAATCAGTCCAGCGGCGGTGGTGGCTGGAAGGGGGGCAATGGCGGCCCCTGGGGCCAGCCCCCCCGCAACACCGGCGGCGGCGGCGGTGGCGGAGGACCCACACCACCTGACCTCGAGGAGCTGCTGCGGCGCAGCCAGGACCGGCTGAAGCGCGTTCTGCCGGGCGGTGGCGGCGGTGGCCGCAAGCTCAGCCCGGTGGCGATCATCGGCATCCTGGTGATCGTCGTGGCGATCGTGGCGTACAACTTCTTCACGTTCCGGGTGCAGCCCGATGAGCAGGGCGTCGTGCTCCTGTTCGGCAAGTACGATCGCGACGCGCCGCCGGGCCTGAACTTCCGGCTCCCCTACCCGATCGAGACCGTCTACACGCCGCGCGTGACGCGCGTGAACCGCATCACCATCGGCCAGTATGCCGACGACCACAGCACCAACACCGCGGGGCGCGACATTCCCGAGGAAAGCCTGATGCTGACCGGCGACGAGAACATCGTCGACATCGACTTCACCGTGCTGTGGGTGATCAACGATGCCGCCGACTACCTGTTCTCGATGGAAGACCCGGAGGGCACCGTGAAGGCCGCGGCCGAGAGCGCCATGCGCGAAGTGGTGGGCCGCTCGAACATCCAGCCGCTGCTCACCCAGGCGCGCCAGATCACCGAGACCGAGGTCCAGAAGATCATCCAGCAGACGATGGACAACTTCCAGGCAGGCGTGCAGATCACGCAGGTCCAGCTGCTCAAGGTCGACCCGCCGAGCGAGGTCATCGCGGCCTTCCGCGACGTCCAGGCGGCCCGCGCCGACCAGGAGCGCCTCCAGAACCAGGCCCAGACCTATGCCAACCGGGTGATCCCGGAGGCGCGTGGTCAGGCGTCCCAGATCACCGAGGCCGCGATCGCCTATCGTGACCGTATCGTCAACGAGGCGGAAGGCCAGGCGTCGCGCTTCACCCAGGTCTACGAGTCCTACAAGTCGTCGCCTGACGTGACGCGGCTCCGCATGTACCTCGACACGCTCCAGGACGTGTTCAAGTCGACCGACAAGGTGATCATCGACGAGGGCGCCGGCGGCAACGGCGTCGTGCCCTATCTCCCGCTTGAAGAGCTCAGCCGGAGCCGGAACACGGGAGGCGCACAGTGAGGCGCGGCATCTTCGGAGGCGTCGGCCTCATCATCCTGGTGGTCCTGGCGATCGCCGTCTATCTGTCGGTCTTCATCGTCAGCCAGACCCAGCAGGCGCTCGTGCTGCGCTTCGGCCGGGTGGTGCGCGAGGTCAAGGACCCCGGGCTCTACTACAAGCTGCCCCTGGTGGATAACGTCGTCTACATCCACAACCGCATCCTCGACCTCGACTCGCCGCCGCGCGAGATCATCGCTTCCGCCCAGAAGCGGCTGGTGGTCGATGCCTGGGGTCGCTACCGCATCGTCGATCCGCTGCTGTTCTTCCAGTCGGTGGGCAGCATCGCGGTCGCCGACTCGCGGCTGTCGACCTTCGTCAACTCGGCGGTTCGCCAGGTGCTGGGCGAGGCGACCTTCATCCAGCTCGTCCGCGACGAGCGCGCCGAGCTGATGCAGCGGATCACCACCCGTGTCGATCGCGAGGCCCGCGGCCTCGGCATCGAGATGATCGAGGTGATGATCCGCCGGGCCGACCTGCCCGAGGCCAACAGCCAGGCGATCTACCAGCGGATGCAGACCGAGCGCGAGCAGGAGGCGACCCAGATCCGGGCCCTCGGCGAGCAGCAGGCCCGCCGCATCCGCGCCGAGGCCGACCGTACCGCCACGGTCATCGTCGCCGAGGCGCAACGGGAGTCGGACGAGACGCGAGGCGGCGGCGAGGCGAGCCGCAACAACATCCTCGCCGAGGCGTTCAATGCCGATCCGAACTTCTTCGCCTTCTATCGGTCCATGGAGGCCTATCAGGAGGGTCTCGGCAACGCCGACACCCGCTGGGTGATCAGCCCGGATTCGGAGTTCTTCCGGTACTTCAGCGATCCGCTGAACAACGCCGTCATTCCGGTGGCGACGCCGGCGCCCGCGCCCGGTCCCACCCC
>JAEVZM010000503.1 GCA_023392225.1 Pseudomonadota bacterium | reverse complement strand
GTCAAAGCCCCGGGACGGGGTGTCGACGGTGGTTGCCGACAAGCCCGGCATGGAAGAGGCCGGACGACGCCAGCCGCGGCCGCAGCCGACGCTCTTCACCGTGCCGATGGGGCCGAGCGGGGGCGCGGGGCTCGTCGCGCGATCGAGAAGCGCATCGCGCGCATCGACGGCCGCGACTGCCGGTGTTCTTGCGCTCGGGGGAAGGAGGGACGACCCGTCTGGCCACACGGGGGTTGGGGGATCGTGGGTTCGTCGGGTCGTCCCAGTAAGGCCGATCGTTCTGGCTAGCGATCGATCGGCCAAAGTGCACGCCGCGGCGGCTTCATCCGCGATGGCGTCAAGATCGAGGCCCTCGGGTCGGTTCGGTCGAGGGGGCGAGCATCGAAGGTCTTCCCTGATCGCGTTGGGCGGGCCCGTCCTGATGCCGTCCCGCACCCGTTCGCGATCAGCGAAGGGGGACGGCGGTTCAAGTGCGGGCTCGCCGGCGACGGCCTCCATCCGAAGTCCAACGTCTGGGCAATGTATGAGTAAATCCTTGTAGGACAAAAAAGTAATCAGCACTGCACAACTATTGCGTATAGTTACAAAGGGCAGGAGAAGTATCAATATCCCAAATGGGATATTGATGTCTCATAAAGAATTGCTGCGCCGTAATACTGCGGCGAATGCCAGGGGCAGCGGCCAGGGTCGCGGCGCGTCAGGGGGCGCGCGACGGTGGACACTTCGCATTGGCCCGCAAAGGTCCCCATCCGCCGAGAGTCGACAACTGCCGAACCAGCTGAGTCTGGCGGTTGATCCCGAGCTTCCTGAAGACGCGCTTGAGGACGATCCTGGCGGTGCCCTCGGTGACGCCGAGCCGGGAAGCCGCTTCCCGCATGTCGACCCCGGCTCCGAGCAGCGATGCGAGCCGGGCCTCGCCAAGGGACAGCCGGAAGATGTCGCGAAGCACCGCCGGGTCGATGGCGTGGTTGCGATCCAGTGCCGTCCCGAAGACCAGGATGCGTGCCGATGCCGCGCCGAACCGAGGTTGCGACGCGCCGGTGATCGGAAGCGCCCAAAGGGCCATGCGCCGACCGTCGCGCCCGGTCACCACGCAAGGTGTCGGCACCGCCTCGTCGGAGAGCGCGGCCGCAGCGGCGAGGGTAGCGCGAAGGCCTTCCCGTTCCGCCTCCTTCTGCGGGACCAGGGTCTCGCAATCGACGGCGAAGTAGTTCGCGCGGCTCGCCCGGGCCGAGGCGTTCTCGACGACGATCAGACCTGACGCGTCGAGGCCGAACAGGCAGGCATCGACAGAGTCGATGGCGCTGAGAAGGGTCTCGTTCTCCGCCTCGAGGCTGGTGATGCGCAGGGAGACGCGAAGGGCCTGCTCGACGTGCCGGCCGATGCGGCCGAGGATCTCCGTCTCGTGCGGAGCGAAGGCCCCTTTCGCTTTCGCCCGCGGCACCGAGAGGCAGATCAGCATGTCGAGGTCCGGCAGGAGCACGCAGGACATCAGCCAGCCGAAGCCGACCCGGGCGAAGAAGTCGACATAGATCGGGTGGGACTGGATCTCTGACGGCGTGGCGACCAGCGCATCGTCGAACACGTCGCCGCCATCGAGATGCAGGGAGATGGCGCGCTGGGCATGGAGGTCGCGCTCCCACCAGCGGCCGGCCTGGTAGACCTCGACGGCGGGAACCAGCTCGGGGCAGCTGATGAAGTCCGCCGGCTCGTTCTCGCGGTAGAAGAGGATGACGGCGCCCTCCGCGTCGAACAGCCTGCCGATCCGGGAAAGGGCGTCAGGCCAGCGTTCGGGCGCCACTGCCGCTTCATAGATGGCCCGGAGTGCACAGTCGAAGCCGCGGAGCGTGTTCGTGTCCTCCATGGTCGCGTCGAATCCTCCCCGCGCCGTGACCTCGCGCATGATCGATTGGTGGTGAGATCGTCTCTTCCGACGCCGCCAGTCGGAGCGCCGGAAGACGGCGACGCCGTCCGGGGACGGCGCCGTCGTCAGGCAGTCCGCGGGCCAGCACCGCCGAGGCGCTGGCCGAGCCTGAGGGCGAGATACCCGATGACGAGGCTCACCACGATATAGGCCACCGCCACGGTGGCCTCCTGCGCCGAGGCGGCCATCAGGACGACCGAGCCATAGACGAAGCTCGAGAACGTGGTCAGTCCGCCGCAGAAGCCGGTGCCGATCAGCGCATTGCCGGTGTCGCCGAGCCGCTTGCGGGCGTGGAGGCCCGCGGCGACGCCGAGGACGAGGGAGCCGACGACGTTGGCGACCATGATGTCGAGCGGAAAGCGGTCATATCCGAGCCGGACGCCGAGCATCAGCAGCTCGCGGACCAGGGCGCCGATGCCGCCGCCGATGAAGACGAGAATGACGATCCGGAGCATCCTCGATCCTCCCTAGCGAGCCAGATAGGCGCCGAGCGCCGCCGCAGCGAGGCCGGCACCGACAGAAAAGACGATGTAGAACAGCGCCATGCCGCGCCTGGACTTGTCGGCCAGCGTCGCGGTGTCGAGTTGCATGCTGCTGAAGGTCGTGTAGCCGCCGAGCACGCCGGTGAGGATGCCCGACTTCAGCGGCGTCCCGAAGCGGTCGTGCCAGTCGATGCCGAAGAGCACCGACAGGAAGCCGATGACGAACGCGCCGCTGACGTTGATGATGAACGTGCCGATGGGGAAGTCGCCATGGTAGCGCTCGCCGACCACCCGTCCGACGGACCAGCGCAGCACGGAGCCGGCGCCGCCGCCGAGGAAGACCCAGATGAAATCAAGTCCGTTCATGGCGATTCCCAACTATGGCCAGCACCGCGCGTGGAGCGTGCCGCAGCTGCTTCAGGCCGAGGGCGGGGACTGCTTTTCCCGCTCTTCGTGGAGGCGTCCGACCTGGCCGACGATGTAGACCAGGACCGAGGTCGACCAGCCGAAGGTGAAGAGGCCGGTGAGGGCGATGATCGGGCTGATCAGGCGGTAGCCGTCGGGCAGGTAGGTCGCGCCCTCGCCGAGGGTGGTGTAGGCCTCGAGGACGTAGAAGTAGGCGTCGCGATAGGACGTGATCAGGTCGAACTGGTAGAGGTTCAGCGCCCAGAGGTGGGTCTCGACGAAATGCAGCGTCACGATCAGCCCGATCGACACCGCCGTGAGGAGGCCGGCGTGCCAGCGCGGCGACTGCGGTGTCTGCCGGGCGATATGGGTCGAGAAGAGTTTCGATATCCGGCCGAGGCAGACGCCGTGGATGCCGATGACTATGACGAGGAACAGCGTCGCCATGCCGATCTCGACGCCAGGATCGGAAATCACCGTCGGCAGCGCCACCTCTGTCTCGGTGGCCACCGAGAGGAGTGCGTCGGCGGTTTCGGAAGCGAGCTGCGCGGGGGTCGTCGCTGCGGTTGTCATGAGGATAGTCTCCGGCTCTGGCCGACCACGAGATGGCGCGGTCCGAAGACCCCGCCATCGCCGTGATCCGCATCATTGAGCCATGCTTCTTGCGAAAAATGTAGAGAGTGGGGCCAAAGGGCCGGAGGCCTCGCGCCCCACTATGACATCGTCACTTCGTCCCCGGGGCCGCCGGGGCGGTTCCCTTCTTGAGCAGGTGCTCCGACACCGCCTTGTGCGGATGCGGCGCAGCGGCCTTCCGCGGGGCGATGAAGAGGTACATGGTCAGCACGTAGGGCGCGGTGAAGGACGGGAGGCCCATCGGGCCGACCATCACGTCGAGCGCGCCCTGGACGAAGACCGTGACGATCGTCGCCAGCAGCGCATAGACCGCCACCTGCCACGACGGGCTGAGGAAGACCACGCCGACCGCCATCGCGGTGAGGACCGGGCTGAAGCCGAACAGGCCCTGGCTGACCACGGCCGGGTCGGCGCCCATGCCGATGGCGACGATCATCGCCACCAGCGAGCCGGCGGCCGCAGCGATGCCGGCCGGGATCGAGGCGATGAGGATGCCGACGAGGATGATCGCGCCGCTGTACTCGCTGCCGAGCAGGAACACCTGGCCGATGTTGCGGAAGAAGATCTGCACCAGCTCGATCGCCGAGGGGATGCTGGTCGTGCCGGCGAGGTAGTCGGTGGCGAATTTCGGCGTGTCGCCGGTGACGTCGAGGCTGCCGAAGGTGTAGGCGCCGGCGACCATCAGCCAGCCGGTCAGTACGAACGGGCCGGTCGAGCCGGGGATGCCCCAGGACTTGGTGAGCGTGGCGGCGAAGGTGGCGGTGACCACCGTGCTCGCGGCCGCGCCGATGACGATATAGACCCACAGCATGGGGGTCGCGGCGATGAAGGTCGGCAGCGCGACGCCGACGAGGACGCCGTTGAAGCCGAAGAGGCCCTGGTCGGTCGAAGCCTCGTCGACCTTCATCACGAGCGCGGTGGCCGTCGCGACGACGATGCCGATGACCGCGCCGATAGTGGTCGCCCATTCATTGGTGAAATAGGACGCGACGGCGATCGCGGCGAGGAAGAGGAGGCCCGTCAGCGCGTTCTCCTGGAAGAACACCTGGCTGGTCCCCCGCAGGCACTGGATGATGAAATTCGGTCGTGCTGTCGCCATGATCTGGTCTCTCAATCAGCGCCAGAGAAATTCTTTGGGAAGGGTGCGCCCGCGCGCTTCCTCGCGGACGATCTGCCAGAAGCGCCGGACCTCCTTGCGCACGTCGTAGGTCTCGACGCCCACGGCACGCAGCATCAGGCCGACGCCGTTCGGCAGGCGGCACACGCCGGAGATCGCCCGCGGCGATTCCAGCGGGAAGTTGGTCTCGAACCGCGCCTTGATCCGCTCGGCCGTCTCCGGCGGCGTGAGGCACATGATGTTGGCGAAGGCGTCGAAGCCGCGCATGACCGCGCCGAACTCGATCGTCGGCTCGCCCTTCTCGATCAGGAGCTTCTCGGCGAACAGCTTCCGCCCGTCCGGACGCCGCACGGCGACCGCCATCGACAGGAGGTCGAGGCCGAAGCGCTCGTCGACATGGTGGTGCTTGCGGCCGGACAGCACCATCTCGCCATAGAGCAGGGTCGCGTCCTCGGCGAGGGTGATCTCGGTGTCGTTGATGAAGCGCGAGCCGCGATAGGGGATGGTGAAGTCGGGCAGGTACTCGAGATAGGCGCCGGACGCGATCGCCAGCGTCTGGTGCTGGGACGCGTAGTTGGCGTCCATGTGGTGGATGCGGTTGGCGCTCTGCGAGGTCACCAGGGCGCAGGCGCCTTCACCGACGGTGATGTCGATCTTGTAGCGGTCGCCCTGGAGGATGCCACCGCCCACCGAGATGATCGAGCAGATCGGCAGCTCCGGCATCGCCTCGTCCCAGTACAGCGCCTGCTGCACGAGGAGCGGGGCGACCCGGTAGAGGTCGGTCAGCACCGAGCGTTCGCCGCGCAGCGAGAAGCCGAGCCGCAGCTCGCCGACCTTGCCCGGGCCAGCCGCCCGCATCTGCGCCGGCTCGGTCTGGTAGCCGCGCAGCTCACGCGCCTGGTCGAGGCGCTGCAGGGTTTCGTGCAGCGGCACGACGCTACTCGGCGGCCTGGCTCGCCGGCGACGGCTTCACGTCGAACAGGGCCATGTCCATGATCAGCGCCATCAGCTCGTCGATGCCTTCGCCGGTCTTGCAGTTGGTGAAGACGAAGGGCTTCTTGCCGCGCATCAGCTTGGAGTCGCGGTCCATCACCCCGAGGTCCGCGCCGACGTAGGGGGCGAGGTCCTTCTTGTTGATGACCAGGATGTCGGACTGGCAGACGCCGGCGCCGTTCTTGCGCGGGATCTTGTCGCCGGCGGCGACGTCGATCACGTAGATGTAGAAATCCGCCAGCGCCGGGCTGAACGTGAGGGTGAGGTTGTCGCCGCCCGACTCGATCAGGATCACGTCGCTGTCGGGGTATTTCTCCTCCATTTCCTCGACCGCGGCGATGTTCATCGAGGGGTCCTCGCGAACCGCCGTGTGCGGGCAGGCGCCGGTCTCGACGCCGACGATCTTCTCCTCGACGAGGATGCCCTTGAGGGTGCGGCGGACCTGCTTGGCGTCCTCGGTGGTGACGACGTCGTTGGTGATGATCAGCGGCTTGATGCCCATGTCGATCAGGCGCGGCGTGATGGTCTCGATGACCGCCGTCTTGCCGGATCCGACCGGACCGCCGATGCCGATTCGAGTGATCTTCTTCATGGTTGTTCCTTTCTCGACAGGGCGGCTAGTTCATGAACAGTCTGACGTGGGTCGTCGTGTGGTGGGCGACGAGCACGTCGAACACGGGGGCGAAGACGCTCATCTCGTCGAGCGAGAGCTCGCGCACCGCGAGATAGTCGCTCTCGACCCGCTCCTGCGCGGCGAAGAGGATGCGCTGGGTATCGAGATGGTCGATCCGCATCAGGCGGAGCGCGGCGCTGAGCACCATCGAGGCGATGCCGTACTGGTGCACGACGAAGGCCTCGGCCTCGCTCGCGCCGAGATGGGCAAGGGCGATCGCCTGGCCCACCGGGAAGCAGCCCGGCGTCGCTTCCGCCTTGATGTCGGCAAGCCAGCGGGCGAGCAGCGGGAAGTCGCTGATCTTGAGGGCGAGCTCGGCGAGCTTGCGACCCATCCGGGCGAGCATCATCTGCTGCTCCTCGCCGGTGCGCCGGCACCACAGCTCGGCGTCGGCGCGAAGAATCGCGTCATAGTCGCCGGCGGTCGCCGCGCGATAGGCGTGGAGGAGGGCGATGCCATCCATGCGCGCCGCCTGGCGGGTGACCAGTTCGACATATTCGCGGAGGCTCTTTGCGTCCGACACGACGCCGGTCTGGATCGCCGATTCGAGCCCGTTCGAGAAGGCGAAGGCGCCCACTGGCAGGGTCGAATCCGCGAACTGCAGCAGGCGCGCGAGGCGCGTCAGTCCGGGCCCGGAAGCTGGCCAGCCGGAATCAGCCACGGTCACCGCTCCGAGGGGTGGTCATGGTGGTGATGATGCCCGCCATTGTGGTGGTGGTGGCCGTCATCGTGCGCGTGATCGTCATGGCTGTGGTCGCCGTGGGCGTGGCCGCCATGGGAATGATCGCCATGGGCATGCTCGTGGGCGCCGGCCGGGTGATGGTGGTGTGGCGTCGCGTCGGCGCCGGCGAACAGCATCCGCATCTCCTTGGCGGTGAGCTTGGCGGCGATCTCCTCGCCCGGCGCGAACCGCGAGGTGACGTGCTCGAAGGCGTGCGTGCGCATCACCGAGGCCATCACCTTCTGGTCGACCGACAGCGGCACGTAGACCGTGGTGCCCTTGATCACCGCCGGCCAGTGCTGGTTGCCGAGGCCGTGGCCGAGCTCGAAGCTGATGCGCAGGATGTCGGCGGGGGCGAGCTTCTCGAGCCCCTCCATCTCGATCACCAGCACTTCCTTGAGCGGCACGCGGGCGACGATGATGACGTTGCTCGCCTCGTCGAAATAGAGCACGTCGCCGTCGTGCAGGTGTTCCGTGCGGGGGAGGGAGATCGCCAGCTCGACGCCGCCCTCGCTCGCCTTGCGGAGGCGGCTCTTGGGGGCCTCCCACTGCTGGAGCACCAACGGGTCGACGGTCGCGCTGCGCGCGCGCTCCTGCCACGCCGGCGCGCTGAGATTGCCAAGCTTGTTTTCGACGAGGATCATACTGCCTCCGAACGCGTCCGCCCTTCGCCGGCCGGTGGGCGACCGGCCG